>DATMQU010000190.1:0-3843 GCA_035566715.1 Vicinamibacteria bacterium | reverse complement strand
ACGCGGTTGGCGGGGCTCGTCACCTCCACGCTCCCGTTCACGGTCTGGAGGTTCACCTCCTTCGATCCCCCCGTCATGGAGATGCTGCCGTTCACGGTCTCCGCCTTCACCGCCCCCGTCACGTCGGTGATGGTGATGCTGGCCGCGTAAGAGTCGATCTCCAGACGGCTGCCCGCGGGGACGTGGACCTCGAGCTCGGCGTTGACGGCGTGGGGGTTCCCCTCCGCCTGGACCTCGATGCGGGTGCGGTGGGGGTCGCCCGAGAACTCGAGGCCGCTGGCCCGCCGGCCCAGGGTGCCCGAAACCGCGACCTCGTTGCGGTTCCAGCCGATGACCCGTATGGCGCCGGCGGCGTTCTCGATCTCCACCAGCCCGTCGGGAGCGGCCGGGCGCCGCTGGTCCATGGTGGTCTGGGCGACGGCCGCTCCCGCGGCCAGGGTGAGCGAAAGGGCAAAGATGGGGATTCTCATGGGCTGCTCGGTCTTTCTTAGAGCTGCGTCGAGAGCTTGACCACCCGGCGCAGGACGTCCAGTTTCTTCCGATGGGTGGCGACCAGCATGTGGGTGAGCTCGCCGTTGTTGGGGTCCTTCCGCAGCGCCTCCCGCACCTCGGCCAGGGCCTCGTCGATCACTTCCAGGTTCTTCTGCACGCTGGCCAGGGTCTCCGAGGAGAAGGAGCTCGGGCGCTCGCTGAGCGCGGCCAGGAGCGCGGTGGTGGCCCGGGCGTAGTCCGCCTCCACCTCGGGGAGGGCGTCGCTCCCCGGGGAGACGGCCACGGACAGACCGGGGGGCGGGGGGGGAACAGCGGGGGGCCCGGGGCGGGGAAGAAGCGTCGAGCCCAGGGCGATGGCCACCGCCGCCGCCGCGGCCAGGCTGATGGGAAGCCACCCGCGCAGTGGGGCCCGCCTTTGTCCCTCGATCCTCCCCGCGATTCCCGGCCAGAGGTCGCGGGCGGGGGAGAGCGCCTTGGGGAGGGCGGTCGCCTGGGCCAGCACCGCGCGCAGCCGCCTCTCCTGCTCCCGGCAGGGAGGGCAGCCCGCGAGGTGCAGCTCCATCTCCTGGAACTCCGCCTCCGGCAGGGAGCCATCCACGTAGTCGTCGAGCCGGTCCTCGGCTTCCGCGCAGGTCATTCTCCGAGCGCCTCTCGCAAGAGCTTACGGGCCCGGTGGAGCTGGGCCTTGGACGTTCCCTCCGCCAGGCCCAGGAGGGCGGCGATCTCCTGGTGGCGGTAACCCTCCACGTCGTGGAGCACGAAGACCGCCCGCGCCCCCGGGGGCAGCCCGGCCATGGCCCTCTCGAGGTCGAAACCGGTCTCCGGTCCCGGCCGCCTCCCGGGACGGGGCACGTCGAAGGGCGTCAGGTCGTCGGTGATCATCACCCGCGATGTCCGCCGACGGCGGGAGCGCCGCTCCGACAGGGCCACGTTCACGGCCAGGGGGTAGAGCCAGGACGAGAACGCACTCTCTCCCCGGAACGAGCCCAGCTTCTGCCACGCCCGCACGAACACCTCCTGGGTGAGCTCCTCCGCCAGCGAGGGATCCGACGACATCCGGAAGCACAGCCCGTACACCCTGCGCTCGTTCTGCCGATAGAGCCGCTCGAAGGCCTGGAGGTCCCCGGCTTGGGCCTGGCGCACGAGGCGCTGCTCTTCGGCTTGCCGGTCTTCCTCCACCCCGACCCGGATAAAGCCTCCCCCGCTGGCGACGCCGGCTCCTCCAGAACGGGCCAGAAGTCTCACGCAACCCTTGAGATACCGCAAGGGGGGCAATGGTTTGAAACCGACCGAGCCCCGCCCAACCCCGCTCCCGCCGGCTCTGTCCTAAGATCAGGACCATGGGACCTACGCTCGGCGGGGTCGTGCTCGGGCTGCTCCTGCTCGGCGCCGTGCTGTGGCCGCTGGAGCGCCTGTGGCCGGCGGTTCCGGGGCAGCCCCTGCGGCGGCGGGGCTTCCGCACGGACCTGGCCTATTGGTTCTTCACTCCCCTCGTGACCCGAGGGGTCACCCGGGCGGGGGTGATGGTGGCGGTGGTGCTCCTGGCCCTGCTGGCGGGGGTGCCCCTCGACCGGGCGCACATCCAGGCCTTCGTGTCGACGCCCAGCCGCCTGGCTCGAGGCCAGCCGGCCGCGCTCCAGGTGCTGGAGGTGCTGCTCCTCGGGGACTTCATCGCCTACTGGACGCATCGCCTCTTCCACGGCCGCTGGCTCTGGCCCTTCCATGCCGTCCACCATGGCTCCAAGGAGCTCGACTGGCTGTCCTCCGTGCGCCTCCACCCCGTGAACGACCTCCTGTCCCGGGTGACGGCGGTGATTCCCCTCCTGCTCCTGGGCTTCTCGCCCGGGGTCCTGGCCGGCTACGTGCCGTTCCTGACTTTCTACGCCATCCTCCTGCACGCCAACGTCCGCTGGACGTTCGGCCCCTTGCGCTATGTGCTCGCCAGCCCCGCCTTCCACCGCTGGCACCATACCTCCGAAGAGGAGGGGCGGGACAAGAACTTCGCCGGGCTCTTTCCCTTCCTCGACCTCGCCTTCGGCACGTTCTATCTGCCTCGGGGCCGGCAGCCGGAGCGGTTCGGCCTGGACCGGGAGGAGGTGCCCGGGGGCCTCCTCGCCCAGCTGGCCTACCCCTTCCGCCCTAGAGCAGCCCCTTGAGCCGGGAGTAGCCGGTCCGGCTCACGGGCAGCCGCGTGCCGTCCTGGAGCACCGCCGTCCGCGCCTCCTTGCTGTCGCTCTCGATCTTGGCCAGGCGCTCCACGTTCACGAGAAAGGAGCGGTGGATCCGGACAAAACGGGCGGAGTCCAGGCTCAGCTCCAGCTCCCCCAGGGTCTGCTGCTTCAGCAGGGCCTTCCCCTCCGTGTGCAGGCAGACGTAGTCGTCCTGGGCCTCGGCATAGTCCAGCCTCTCCACCGGGATCACGTGCACCTTGGGCCCCTGCCGGACCAGGATCCGCTCCTTCGCGCGGTCGGGGGGCTGGGCGGCGGCCAGGACCTCCGCGACCGGAGTGGGCCGGGAGGCCAGCACCCGCTGGCGCGCGCGATCGAGGGCGGCCGCGAAGCGCTCCGCGCTCACCGGCTTCAGCAGGTAGTCGACCGCGTTGACCTCGAAAGCCCGCACCGCGTGCTCGTCGAAGGCGGTCACGAAGATGACCGCCACCTCCCGGCCGATCAGCTCCAGGACCTCGAAGCCGTCCAGCTTCGGCATCTGGATGTCCAGGAAGACGAGGTCGGGCTGGAGCTCGGCCACCGCCTTCACGGCCTCGAACCCGTTCCGGCACTCGGCCAGGATCTCGACCCCGCTCTGGGCGGCCAGGTACTCCCGGAGGATGGCGCGCGCGGGCTCCTCGTCGTCCACGATCACGACCCCCAGACCCTGCCGGGGGGGGTGCGCGGGGAGGGGCGCGGGGGTGGCCGGCCCCGCCGCCAGCCGCCTCTGCAAGGCGCGCAGGTCGACCGCCAGGTCGCGCGCTCCCTGGTAGCGATCCTCCCGGTCCTTGGCCAGGCACTTGCCCAGGATGCGGTCGAGCTCGGCCTGGAGCTCGCCGAGATCGAGGCCGGAGAGCCGGGGCGGGGGATCCCGGAGCACGGCGCTCAAGCTCTCGACGCCGGTCTCCCGCTGGAAAGCGCGCACCCCGGTCAGCATCTCGTGGAGCAGCACGCCAAAGCTGAAGATGTCGCTCCGGGGATCGACTTTCCCGCCCCGGACCTGCTCGGGAGACATGTAGGCGGCGGTGCCGATGATGCGGCCGGGGTCGGTCTGGCCGCGGGGCGGGGTCACGGCGCCGCTGTCGAGGGGGTCGCTGCCCGAGGTCAGTTTGGCCAAGCCGAAGTCGATGATCTTGACCCGGCC
>DATMQU010000189.1:0-3869 GCA_035566715.1 Vicinamibacteria bacterium | reverse complement strand
GCCCTGCGGCTGCGGGAGGCGGGCCTGGAGGTCCGCGTCCTGGACCAAAGCTACCGCCAGGAGCCGGTGCCGAGCGTCCGGTCCTTTGCGTTGGTGCGGGTGCTGGTCCCGGTGGAGGACGCGGCCGCCGCCCGGCGGGTGCTCGCCGAGGGCGTGGGCCTCCCCGAGGACGCGGAGGAGTCGCCGGGGCCCCCCGACCGAATCGAGGAGCCGCATTCATGATCGATTTCGAGCTGTCGGAGGAGCAGAAAGCGGTCGAAAAGATGGTCCGGGAGTGGGCGGGCAAGGAAGTGGCGCCCCGGATCCATGACCTCGACCGCGAACACCGCTTCGAAAGGAGGTTCCTCAAGGACATGGCCGACCTCCAGCTCCTGGGGATCTGCATCCCCGAGGAGTACGGGGGGGCGGGGATGGACTACATCAGCCTCGGCCTCGTCTCGGAGGAGCTCGAGTACGTGGACACCCACCTGCGCGTGATCATGTCCGTGCACGTGGGCCTCAACTCGATGAGCCTCTGGTGCTGGGGCACGGAGGAGCAGAAGCGGAAGTATCTCCTCCCCCAGGCCCGGGGGGAGAAGATCGCCAGCTATGGCCTCACCGAGCCCAACGCCGGCTCCGATGCGGTCGGGATCCAGACCACCGCCGTCCGCCGGGGTGACCGCTACGTCCTGAACGGCGAGAAGACCTGGATCAGCCTGGCCGATGTGGCCGACCACTTCCTGGTCATTGCCTGGACCGACCAGGACAAGAAGAAAAAGCGCGACCACAGCGGCCTGAGCGCGTTCATCGTGGAGCGTGGCTTCAAGGGCTTCACCTCCTACAGCATGAAGGAGAAATGGGGGATCCTGGCCGGCAACACCGGGGGCTTCCACCTGGCGGAGGTGGAGGTGCCCGCCGAGAACCTCCTGGGCCGGGAGGGCGAGGGCTTCCGGGTGGCCATGTTCGCCCTCGAGAACGGCCGTTACACGGTGGCCGCGGGAGCCACGGGCCTGATCCGGGCCTGCCTGGACGCCTCCGTCAAGTACGCCCGGGAGCGGAAGACCTTCGGGGTACCCATCGGCGAGCACCAGCTCGTGAAGGAGATGATCGCGGAGATGGTCTCGGACTACGACGCCGCCCGGCTCCTCTGGCTGCGCGCGGGCTGGCTCAAGAACCAGGGCAAGCGCAACACCCGGGAGACCTCGGTCGCCAAGTGGTTCGCGACCGTGAAGAGCGAGCGGGCCGCCTCCGATTGCGTCCAGATCCACGGAGGCAACGGCTTCTCGGACGAGTACCCGGCCGGGCGCTTCTTCCGAAACAGCAAGGCCGCCGTGATCTACGAGGGCACCCGCGAGATCCACAAGATCATGCAAGCCGACTATGCTCTCGGCTACCGGCAGGACCGGCCGCGGCGGGTCGAGCTACCCGCCTACACCGTGGCGGCCCCCGCCAAGTAGGACCACCCGACCTCAAGGCCAAGGAGCCCATCTATGATTCGTGACGATCTGCCCCTGGAGTTCGTGAGGGTCGTGGAGCGCGCGGCCATCGCCGCTGCCCACACCATGGGCCAGGGCGACCGCAAATACGCCGACCAGGTGGCCGTGGAGGCCATGCGGAAGGAGATGGAGAGCGTCGACATCGAGGGCACGATCGTGATCGGCGAGGGGGAGCGCGACGAGGCTCCCATGCTCTTCATCGGCGAAAAGGTGGGAAAGGCGGGAGGGACCCCCGTCGACATTGCGGTGGACCCCCTGGAGGGCACCAACCTCTGCGCGACCGGGGCCCCCAACGCCATCGCCGTCCTCGCCGCCTCCGAGAAGGGGGGCCTCCTGAACGCCCCCGACATCTACATGGAGAAGCTGGTGGTAGGACCATCCTCGAAGGGAAAGGTGGATATCAACGCCCCCGTCGAGGACAACCTGAAGGCGATTGCCCGCTGCCTGGACCGGGAGGTCAACGACCTGGTCGTCATCGTCCTGGACCGACCCCGGCACGAGAAGCTCATCTCGGAGATTCGCAAGGCGGGAGCCCGCATCCGGCTCATCGGCGACGGCGACCTCTCGGCGGGGATCACGGCCGCCCTTCTGGGTACGGGCGTGCACGCGGTGATGGGCACGGGGGGGGCGCCGGAGGGCGTGCTCACCGCCGCGGCCATGCGCTGCCTGAACGGCGAAATCCAGGGCAAGCTCGTGTTGACCAAGCCGGCCGACGCGGAGCGGCTCAAGAAGATGGGAATCGTCGACCTCCAGCGGGTCTACGGCACCGAGGATCTGGCCCCCGGCCGGTCCGTCGTCTTCGCCGCCGCGGGCGTGACCGACGGCTCCCTCTTGAGGGGCGTCCGTTTCTTCGGCGAAGGCATCCGCACGCACTGCCTGGTCATGACGACCATGCCCCACCAGGTCCGGTTCATCGACACCATCCACGCCAAGGACGATCCCAACATCAAGATCCGTTTCTGAGGGCCGGATCGGGCCAATCGCATCCCCAGGCCACGAAAAGTGAGAGCCGGTGCGGCTTTCACAGCTCTTGCCCGCTGTGATGGTTGGCACTTCCCAACACAACCATCTCGTGTAAAAGGACTTTTGTTCCTCAGAGCCGGGTCGTAGGCCGCGAGGGGCCAAAGCGGGCTGCGTGCTGCCGCTCAGGGGCCGCTTCCCGCGGAGTCTAGTCCCCTTGATGAGTTACTGGCGGAACCCTCACTTTTCCCTTGACATTGGAGGCTTCCTTTGCTAGCTTCAGGTAGCACTTTAACTATTTTTCCTAAGTGCGGGCCTAGCTTCGGTTCTAATTCGTTAGCGCCGTTCCAGGAACCGGGCGTGCCGGTGAGGGGCGGAGTCGGGACCAGCCGCAGCGAGAAGAGAGAGAGGCGCCCGTGGCTCTGTTCGGGAAAAGGAAGGGACTCGTTGGCGTCGATATTGGGTCCTCCGCAGTGAAAGTGGTTGAGCTGAAACCCGGCGGAAAAGGGGGCGATGAGTACCAGCTCGTGAACATCGGTACCGAACCTCTGCCTCCCGAGGCCATCGTGGACGGCGCCATCATGGACTCGGGGGCGGTCATCGACGCCATCCAACGCCTCTTCACCTCCCAGAAGATCAAGACCAACGAAGTGGCCACGAGCGTTTCCGGCAACGCCGTGATCGTCAAGAAGATCAGCCTGCCCCAGATGAGCACGGAGGAGCTGGCGGAGTCGATCCACTGGGAGGCGGAGCAGTACATCCCGTTCGACATCCAGGACGTGTCCCTCGACTACGAGGTCATCGACGGGGGAGGGTCGGGCGGGAACATGGATGTGCTCCTGGTCGCGGTCAAGAAGGACAAGATCAGCGACTACACCTCGGCCATCTCCCAGGCCGGGCGGTCCCCCCTGGTCGTCGACGTGGACGTCTTCGCCCTCCAGAACTGCTACGAAATCAATTATGGCATCGACCCCGGCCGGGTGGTCGCCCTCCTGAACATCGGGGCTTCCATCATGAACATCAACATCGTCAAGGGGGCGACCTCCATCTTCAACCGCGATATCGCAGTCGGAGGCAACCAGTACACGGACGCCATCCAGAAAGAGCTCAACCTCTCCTTCGATCAGGCGGAGGCCCTGAAGAAGGGCGCCCGGGTGGAGGGAGCCGCTCCCGAGAACCTTCACCCCATCATCCAGGCGGTCTCGGAGAACATTGCCCTCGAGATCCAGAAGACCTTCGATTTCTTTCGGGCCACGAGTTCGGAGGATCGAATCGACCGGATCTTCCTCTCCGGGGGAACGGCCAAGATCCAGGGGCTCAGGGACTTGCTTGCGGAGCGCTTCGAGGCGGGGGTCGAGATCCTCAACCCCTTCAACAGCGTGACCTACAACCCCCGGGACTTCGACCCCGAGTTCATCAATGAGATGGGTCCTT
>DATMQU010000188.1:0-4071 GCA_035566715.1 Vicinamibacteria bacterium | reverse complement strand
TGGGCTTGCCGAAGGAAAGGAAGTCGCCCACCAGGCGGTTGAGGCGGCTGATCTCCGCTTTCATATTCTGGAGGATTCGGTCGTAGTCCTCCTGCCGCTCCGGCTCCGCGGGAGCCATGCGCCCCCGCAGGTGGTCGATGGAGAGGTTGATGAAGTTCAAGGGGTTGCGGATCTCGTGGGCCACCGCGGAGGCCAGGCGCCCCATAGCCGTGGAGCGCTCGGCAAAGTGCAGCCGCTCCTCGAGGCGTCGGTTCTCGCGCAGGCGCTCCACCATCTCGTTGAAGGTTTTGGAGAGGCCGGCCATCTCGTCTCCGCCCCGGGGCGACACCTGGACCGAGAGGTCGCCCGCCGCCACCTTCCGGGCCGCGTTCGTGAGGTCCCTAAGGGGCTGGCCGAAGGACCACGAGAGGTAGAAAGAGAGCACGATGCCCAGGGCAAAAACGCCGAGCGTCACCATGATCCGGTTTATGAAGGCTTCTTCGGAGAGGGCGGAGAAGTCGTCGAGGACGCGCGTGATCAGGAGGTAGCCCACCCGCTTGTCCTGCACCACGATGGGGATGGTGAGGGTGGAGGTCTTCTGGTTGGTGGCCGAGCCCACCTCGCCCAGGAACCCCCGGATCACGACCTCGGTGCCCCTCCTCTTCCCCCGGACCAGGCGCTTGCCCACGATGCCGGGGTTCGTGGAGGCCTGGACCTCGTCGGTGGCGTCGGCCAGGGTCACGTCCGCCACCCCGAGCTGGCGCAGCTTCTCCACGTAGGCCTTCAGGGCAAGCTGGGCGTCGCCCTCCGCCGCCGGCTGCTCCTGGGCCACCTCTATGGCCTTCGACAACTCCTCGGTGTAATCTCGGACCTGCGAAAGCAGCTTGCGCTCGCTCAAAAGGTGGAGCATGAAGAGGCAGGCTCCGGAGAGGACCAGCAGGGAGACCATCATCATGAGGAGCTTGGTCTTGAGGTCGAAGTCCGGCAGCCGCCGGAGAAGCACGCTCATGACACTCAGTCTAGACCCCCAACCGCCTGCGCTGCAATCGGAAGGGGCCGCTCCCGGAGGGCGCCCATGAGCTCGCCCCCCGGAACCCCCTCGCCCAGCGCGCTCCTCGTCGCCACCAGCGACTCCACGACCCGCGCCCTCCTCCGCAAGGCCCTGCACGTCAGGGCGGTGGAGGTGGTGGAGGCGGCGGACGGGGTCGAGGCCCTGGCGCTCGCCCGCCGGCTGGACCTGGACCTCATCCTGCTCGACGCCTTCCTGGCCGTGGTCGATGGGATCTCGGTCTGCGCCCGGATCCGGGCCGTGCCCGGGGTCGACCAACCGCCCATCGTGATCATTGGCCTCTCCTCCTGGCGGACGGTTCAGCTGGCCTTCGCGGAGGGCGCGGACGAGATCCTGCCCAAGCCCCTCCACCCGCCCTTGATCCGCTCGCGGGTCGATTACCTGCTGCGCCGGCGGCGGCAGGAGAACCGGCTGCGCCTCATGGAGCGCGCGGTGGAGGCGGCGGGGACCGGCATCACCATCCTGGACGGCCGCTCCTCCGAGTATCCCGTGACCTATGCGAACCGGGCCTTCCTGGACATGGCCGGCTACCCCGCCCCGGAGATCCTGGGCAAGAACCTGCGGCTGCTCCGGGGCCCGGAGACGGAGGTCGCGGCCACCACCGAGCTCCGGGATGCCATGGCGGCCGGGCAGGCCACCCGCGTGCTCCTCCGGAACTACCGCAAGGACGGCACGCCCTTCTGGAACGACGTCTCCACCTCGCCGCTCCCCGACGTCTCCGGCCGGGTGACCCATTTCGTGGCCGTGCAGACGGACGTGACGGCCCGGATGGTGAAGTCCGGGAAGCTGGACGCGACCCACCTGGAGGAGTTCGCGCGGGAGCGCACGCGCGAGCTGGAGGGCGTCCTCACCCGGGTGGAGGATCGACGCCGGTTCACGGAGACGATCCTGAACAGCATGAACGCGGGGGTCGTGACCTCCGATCTCTCCGGGCTCATTTCCTTCGCGAACCGGGCCGCCCTCCACATCCTGGGGGTGAGCCTGGTGAACTGCCGGGGGCGTTCGGTCCTCGAGATCTTCGGGAACCTGGAGGAGCTCCGGGAGGCCATGACACGGGCGGGGGCCCGGCACGAGGCGCGGGTGGACTTTCCTTTGATTACCCCCGGGGGGGGCCGGCTCTACGTGGGCATGTCGGTCATGCGGGCCCCCGCGGAGCTGGAAGCCGAGGTGGGCTATGTCTTCCTCTTCCGGGACCTGGCGGAGACGCTCGAGAGGGAGGGGGAGGCGGAGGAAGACGCCGCTCCGGGCGCGGAGGCCGAGGACGAGGCGGCCCCGGTACCGGCAGTGACAGCCCTCCCTCCCGCGGGTGCGGGAGAGGCCGACCGCGAGCCCTCGCCCGCCGCCGCGGAAGCAGAGGACGAGCCATCCGTCGACGCCGCGGTCGGGCGACGGCGTCCCCACCTGGCCCTCCGCTACTGCGCCCCCGTGGAGCTCGTCCGCCAGGCGGCTCAGACCCTGGCCAAGAGCTCTCCCGAGGGGTGGCCCGAGGTCGGCATCGACGCTCCCGAGCATCTCCCTGAGGTCCTCGTGGACCGCCAGCAGGTGGTGGAGGCCCTCGCCCGCCTGCTCGACAACGCCGCCCACCGCTCCGTAGACAAGGCCCGGCTGCGGGTGCGTCTGGCCGAGACCGAGGCCCTGGGCGAGAGGGGGGTCAAGGCAGAGCCCTTCGTCCGGGTGGACATCCTCCTCCCCCGGGAGGAGATCACCGACGAGGACCTCGGGGCGGACGGCGAGAGCGCGAGGCGCCTCCAGCACCGCCGCCAGGACCTGGCCACCGCGGAGCAGCTCCTGCAGGCCAACGGCGGGCGCCTCGTGCCGTCGCCCCCCGAGCACGACGTCCGCTCCCTCTCCGCGCTCATCCCGATGGGAAGCCCGCGTGAGGCCCCCGGCTAGCCGTCTGACTTCACGCCTCGGCGGTCCGATAAGCTGACAAAAAAGCCGGCGACGGGGCCGGCCCGGCGGCTTTAACCTCGGCAGCACCGGGACTTCGCGGGACTCTGCGCTGGTACGCCCATTGCTTCCAATTGAAGCGGCAATGCGAGCGTCCCGAACCATTCTGCTCGTGGAAGCGGATTCCGGCTGCGGCCAGGTCCTGGCGGCCCTCCTCCGGCGCCAGGGGGATCGCGTGCGGCTGGCCCGGACCCGGGCCCAGGCCCTCCTGGCCGCCCGCCGGCAGCCCTACGACCTCGCGATCGTGGACGTCCTCATGCGCGGGGGGGGAGCCGAGCTGGCCCGGGAGCTCTCGCAGTCGGTCCCCCGGCTCTGCCTGAGCCTGGGCGCGCGCCTGGAGCAGCAGGAGATCCTGGAAGCGGCCCTTGGCTTCCCCGTCCACCGCAAGGCCGCGCTGCCGGCCCTGCTCAGAGGCCGAGGCGCTTCATCCAGCGATAGAGCGTCCGGGGGGAGACGCCTAAGATCTCGGCGGCCTGCTCGCGCCTCCAGCGCGCCTGCTCCAGGGCCTGCCGCACCCGGGCCGGGTCGGGGCCGTCGTCACCACGACTGACGCCATCCGCAGAGGCGGGGGAAGAGGCGGGGGCGGAACCAGGGGTAGAGGCGGGGTATGGGGCGGCGGGGGCCGCCACCGGGACGAAAGACCCGCGCGGGGAGCGCTGCACGATCTCGGGCGGGAGGTCGCCGACGTCGATCATCTCCCCCTCCGCGAGCAGCCCGGCCCGCTCCACCGCGAAGTGCAGCTCCCGCACGTTCCCCGGCCAATCGTGGGCGGCCAGGGCCTGGAGGGCGGCGGGGGAGAAGCGCTTCTGGGAGGGCAGCGAGTGGGAGAAGTGCTCCACGAGCAGGGGAATGTCCTCCGGCCGCTCGCGCAAGGGGGGGATCACCACCCGCACTCCGTGGATGCGGTAGAAGAGGTCCTTGCGGAACCGCCCCGCGGAAACCTCCACGGCCAGGTCGCGGTTGGTGGCGGCCACCAGGCGGAAATCGGCTCGGCGCTTTCGCGTGGCCCCCACCCGGTAGAACGTCCCGCTGTCCAGTACGCGCAGGAACTTGGACTGGATCTCGGAGGCCAT
>DATMQU010000187.1:0-9262 GCA_035566715.1 Vicinamibacteria bacterium | reverse complement strand
GCGGCGGGCCTCTGCGTGCTCCTCATTCTCGATGGGAGTGTTGGCGGGCTCTTGTTGGCTAGTGGACTTGGCGTCGCGATGGCCATCCTAGCGGCAAGAATGGCGATCGTGGCCGTAGACATCTGGCGGCGGCGGACGGTGTATATCGCGATGCGAATCCACCTGTCGCTGGTTACGGTCGCCGCGCTGATGTTGGTGTGGGGAATGGCTCACTGGTTGCCTATTCTCTGGCGCAGCAGCGACGCTGGGATCACCCGAGTGGCTCGCAGGGCCCGCCAGGCCGGCATCCTAGTCGAGACTACGCTCATTCTCTATGACACAACGCTTGCGAGTCCCGACGAACGCCTTCGCCTGCTTCAGGAGTCTGCTTTTAACTCGATGCTGCGCTCTGTCCGTGAGCGGTGGCAAGTCCTCGCTGGCGTGGACCTACTGCCAGGATGGCAAGGGGTGGTCTTCCGGAACTATGGGAGGTTCACTCGAAGACTGACCCATTGTCTCCACGATGCGGGTGTACCGCTGATTCTGGCAACTGACACGCCGGGGAATCCGTTCGTGATACCGGGCGCCTCCGCTCACCGGGAACTAAAGATCCTCGTAGAGATCGGTCTCACGCCCTTTGAAGCGCTGCAGACGGCGACGGTCGTGCCGGCTCGGTTCCTCGGAAAGGAAGATGAGTTCGGTACTGTAAGCGTGGGGAAGCGGGCCGATCTCCTCCTCGTCGAAACCAACCCGCTCGTGGACCTTGGTTGCTTGAAGCGACCGCTGGGCGTGATGATTCGAGGGCAATGGCTCCCTGCGGAGAGGCTGCAGCGGATGCTCACGGCGCTTGCTCAAGAGCGGTAGGTCCGGGATTCGTCTTGGGGTACGGACAGCAAACGGCTTCTTCTGGGGCACGCCTCCGTCCAGACGACCGAGCGGTACCTCGGGGGGAAGCAAGACCTCCAGGTGGCGGTCAACGACAAGCTGGGGGTAGGGCCTACAGTACAAGGAGAAGGTTAAGAGGTCCTCCGCCCTCTCAAGTCCTGGGCGCCGTCATCATTCTTGGCGGTCGGCCACTACGGCCGGGGCGAGTGCCCCCCCCGGGGGCGTTCGGTGGCGCACTGCCTGGATCACCCCTTTATCCCAAAGGCCGAGAAGGCGGTCGAGGTGATCCTGGATGAGCTGCAGTCCTCCATTGAGAGAGGGAGAGGATTGAGATTCGGGGTTTCTGGGCACCTCATGGTAAAGCCAAAGAAGCTCGGGGTCGCGCGCAACCCCAAGACGGGCCAGGTGGTCCCCATCCCACCCGGGCGAACTGTGCGTATCAAGCCAAGCAAGGCCCTTGGCACCAGGAGCCGTAGGGAGAAAACGCACTATGAGTGACAAAGACCTCACGGCCCGGCGGGCGTGCCTCAAGGAAGCAACGTTGACTGCTGCCCGGTGCGGATGTACGGTGCTCGGGAGGTAGCTGTCTCATGGCGGTGACTAGACTAGAGAGGTACCGCGCATCCTGCCTGGATGGTCCCCCCAGAGCGGCGACGTTCATTTTTCGAACACAACGAGGTCCGACACTTCCGGATGGGAGGCACTCGCTATGAAAGCACAAGTAAGGGTTGTTTCGACGATACCGTCGGTGTTGATGTGCTTCGCGCCCTTCTTTCCGATTGCGGCGCGCGCGCAGGACTCACACGACATCCCGACGGTATTGCAAGAGATCAAACACGACCTTGGTTCGCGCTCGTTAAGAGATATGGCAAAGCCAGCTCTAGTATCCACCGGCAATCGTCAGTTGGGTCAGCCAGCTTTGCAAACGCACTCGCCATTCAAGAGCTCCGAGACGGATTCGGTCGCGCAGGTACCGGCAGGTGCACCGGTCAGCGTAGCCACCTCGCTCGACTTTGACGGCCTGGACGCCGCGCAGACCGTCGCGAGCGGTGGTCCATTCGTGCCTCCGGACACGAACGGCGCGGTTGGGGCGACGCAATTCGTGGAATGGGTCAACGTGACATTTGAAGTGTTCGACAAGACGACTGGTGCAGTAGTGATGGGTCCAACGCCGGGGAACGCTTTTTGGAAAGGCTTTGGGGGAGCCTGTGAAGCGCGGAACGACGGGGACATTATCATCCAATACGACAAGCAGGCGGACCGTTGGGTAGCTGCCCAGCCTGTTTTCGCTCCGCCGTTCATGTACTGTTTGGCTGTCTCAACCACCTCAGACGCCACGGGTTTCTACAATCGGTACGCGTTCTCGTTCCCATCACCCAATACGAATTTCCCGGACTACCCCAAGCTCGGAGTCTGGCCCGACGGGTACTACGTGACCGCCAATATTTTCAGCCCGCATTTCAGCGGGGCGATGGCTTGCGCGCTGGATCGTGCGAATATGCTCGCCGGGCATGCCGCCAAGATTGTTTGCTTCCAAGAGTCACCGAACGTCTCTAGTCTGTTGCCGGCGGACCTGGACGGAAGAACGCCGCCGCCGGCCGGGTCCCCCAACTTTATGGTCGGCCTTGCGGACGCGACCGACCTGAACTTCTTCCGATTCCACGTGGACTTCGGAAATCCCGCCAACTCTACGTTTATCGGGCCCACGCTGATTCCGGTGGCACCGTTTGCCGAACCGTGCTCCTTGAGCACACGGGCCTGCATTACGGAGCCGAACCCGGGTGAGAAAGTGGACTCTTTGGGTGACCGCGTCATGTACCGGCTTGCCTATCGCAATTTTGGCGACCATGAGGCTCTGGTCGTGAACCACACGATCGAAGGAGGCGCGGAGGCGGGCGTCCGTTGGTACGAGATTAGGAATCCCAGCTCGTCCCCGTTTGTCTTCCAGCAGGGCACCGTTATTGACCCGAACATCAACTACTGGATGGGGAGTATCGCCATGGATGCCGTGGGGAACATCGCGCTGGGCTTCAGCGCCTCCAGCAGCGGCCTCTTCCCCAGCGTGGCAGTCGTGGGGCGGGTTCCGACCGATCCTTTGGGGACGATGGAAGCTCCCACGTTCTTGGTAACTGGCGGTGGCGTGCAGGTGCAATCCTTCCGCCGTTGGGGTGATTACAGCAGTATGAGCGTCGATCCGAAGGACGATTGCACGTTCTGGTACGCTCAGGAATACATGAAAACGACCGGGAGCTTTAACTGGAGCACCCGAATCGCATCGTTCAAGTTCAATTCATGCGAGTGAGGACCGAACTCCACCACTGTCGGTAGCGGTCACCGCTTCAAGACCAGTTGGTCCGTGCGCTCTTTCAAGAGGCGCGGGGCACTGGGGTCCGCTCTTTTGAATTGGCCGGGCTACAGCGAGGCGTCCAATTCTAGTATCTGGCAGGCGCTGATTGGGGTCGGGCCTGCACGCATATCCAGTCGGGTCCCGCGCTGGCGTGTCCGCTGGAGGCCGCGGAGAGCGACGCAAGCGAGATGACCGGGCCATTCATTGCTGTTACGCTATCGTCCTCTGCGCCAGCAGTCTGGAAAACGCGACTTAGGACGTGTCGCACGGCTCTTGAATCAGTTCTCTACGATCCGGATAAGCCGGAGAACTTCACTGTTTACCGGGTTCGGGAGTACGAGATCGGAGGGCCGGGAGGTTCCTGAATCACAGCGCCGAACTCGCTGCGCCGGAAGCTGGGCAGGGAGGCCTCAAAGGCGCTCACAATTGCACGAGTCACAGTGATAGGCCTGAGGGCCCGTCGCCCCGGCCTGAGTGAGCGATAATGCTCGAAGCCGAGCCCACCGCGCGAAGGGCAGTCTCGCCGCTGCCGAGCGCGTCGGTCAAACGAGTCCTGCCCTGGCTGGCGGCCATAGCATTCTTCATGGAGTCTCTCGACTCCACCATCCTGGGAACCGCGGTCCCGGCAATCGCGGCAGCGATTCACGTGGCGCCACTGAGCATGAAGGCCGTCCTCACGAGCTACACCATCAGCCTCGCGGTCTTCATACCCGTCAGCGGCTGGCTGGCCGACCGCTACGGAACCCGTCGCGTCTTTTCCTCCGCGATCGGCATCTTCACCCTTGGTTCGGTTCTCTGCGGTGTGTCCACCAGCATCCACATGCTCGTCGCTTGCCGACTCTTGCAGGGCTGCGGTGGAGCGATGATGGTTCCTGTTGCGCGCCTGACCCTCGTACACACGTTCGGCAAGTCCGAGCTCGTCCGCGCTATGAGTTTCGTTGCGATCCCGTCGCTCATTGGTCCCATGCTGGGACCGCTAGTGGGCGGGTTGATCGTCGGGCTGTTCCATTGGCGTCTCATCTTTTTCGTCAACCTGCCCATCGGGCTCCTGGGACTCTACGTCGTCCATCGCTACTTGCCGGACTATCGGGCCGAACACAGCGATGAACTGGACCTCGTCGGACTGATCCTCTTTGGCTCCGGTCTCGCGCTCTTGTCCTATGTTCTCGAGATATTCGGCGAGCACACGCTGAGGGCGGCCGAAATGGCGGGCCTCTTGGCGATTTCAACTGTGCTGATCTTAGGCTATTGGCGGCACGCGATCGCGGTGGCGCACCCGCTCTTGCGCCTCGACCTCTTTCGCATTCGGACGCTACGCGTCGCCGTGGGCGGCAGCTTCATTACGAGGCTGGGTGCCGGAGGAATGCCGTTCCTGCTTCCGTTGCTCTACCAGGTCGGGCTCGGGTATTCGCCCGTTCAGTCGGGTCTCCTGATCATGCCTCAATCGATCGCAGCGATAGGCCTGAAGATGGTCATTCCTGGGATCCTCACGCGCTTCGGCTACCGAGGGACGCTGCTTGTCAATACGGTCATGCTCGGCGCGATCATCGGCCTATTCGCCACGATTGGATCCACCACGCCCGTCTGGCTCATTGTGCTTCAGGGACTGTGCTTTGGATTCGTTTCCTCGCTTCAATATACGAGCATGAACACACTCGCGTACGCCGCTCTCAGCCCGACTCAGACAAGTATGGCGAGCACAATCGTGAGCACGATGCAGCAGATGTCGATGAGCTTCGGCGTCGCAGCGGCCTCCCTAGCAACCACACTCTTCCTCCCCGATCGATTTCATTCCAATCCAATGCAGATGAGGCACGGGATTCACGAAGCGTTCCTTGTCCTCGGCGCACTGACGGTCGTGTCCGCCATCGTCTTCCGGGAGCTGAAGAACGAAGACGGGGACAGCATGAGCCTGCATCACGCGGCCTCGAACGTCGACTGAAGCGCTCCGGCATCGCGACTTGCGAGAGGCGTCACGGGGCGCGGCGCCGGTAGCTTCGTCCGTCAGGACCGAGCGCTTGGTGGAGCCGCCGCGGCGGTGGTAGCCGCGGCCGCCGACCTCAGGTGTGATATTCTCGCCTCCCGCCGTCGAGTGCGGCGATTTCGAAGGCGTGAATCAAGCACAAAGTGAGGAAGCATTGCCATGGAACGAAAGAGGGCGGCCGACTTCCCGCAGGAACTGCTAGACCTCTTTCACCTCTACGTTCACGGTGACATCAGTCGTCGGGCGTTCCTGGACCGTGCCGGCAAGTACGCCGTTGGGGGCCTCACGGCAGCGGCGCTCCTCGAAGTGCTCAAGCCCAACTACGCCTGGGCGGAGCAAGTGCCGCCCCACGACAAGCGCATCAAGGCCGAGAGCGCGACGGTACAGTCGCCCATGGGCAACGGTTCGATCAAGGGGTATCTTGTTCGGCCGGCGAGCGGCTCGAAGTGGCCCGCGGTCCTCGTCGTCCACGAGAACCGGGGCCTCAACCCCTATGTCCAAGACGTCGCGCGACGGCTCGCCACGGCCGATTTCATGGCATTTGCGCCCGACGGCCTGACATCGGTCGGTGGATACCCGGGCGATGACGAAAAAGGACTTGAGCTATTCAAGAAGGTGGACAAACCGAAGCTCGCAGAGGACTTCGTGGCTGCCGCCAACTGGCTGAAGGCTCGTCCTGATAGCACGGGCAAGCTCGGCGTGGTCGGGTTCTGCTTTGGCGGCAGCACCGCCAGCATGCTCGCCACCCGCATTCCTGATCTTGCCGCAGCCGTTTCCTTCTACGGCGCGGTGCCCGAACCGGCAGACGTCGCGAAGATCAAGGCGGCGGTTCTGGTGCACCACGGCGAGCTCGACACCCGGCTGGCGGCGACGTGGCCCGACTACGACAAGGCCCTCACAGCCATTGGCGTGCCGCACGAAGGCTACATATATCCCAAGGCCAACCACGGCTTTCACAACGACACGACACCCCGCTACGACGAAACCGCCGCGAAGCTGGCCTGGCAGCGCACGCTAGACTGGTTCAGCAGGTACCTGCGAGGCTGACGGAGAATGCTGAGCTCTTCGTTCGGCGAAGGCACGGCACTCTTGAAAGCTGACGAGGTTTGAACAGCCCACTGAGTTGGGCCTATGGTGAAACGGCAGACGGGAACGCTTCTGGGCAAGACGCGAAGTGTGAAGACACTCTGAAGCCTCACGGGCTGACACAAATTCACACTGCAGGGAGGTACTTGTGAACCGCTCGAACTTGACGGGAGTCATCGGAGTACTCGCGTTCGTTGCTCTCGTGGGTTTGTCCTCGGCTCCTGCGCTGCATGCTCAGCAGGCAGGTGCCAAACGGACGATTCTGACGAAGCAAGACCTGAGTAATTTTCCCGCCCACGAGGGAGTGATGGCCGAGGTGGAATTTACGCCGGGGGCGCGAGAACCGAAGCACACGCATCCCGGCGACATCTTCGGTTATGTTCGCGAGGGCACTCTCACCCTTGGCGTCGAGGACAGACCGATCACGACGGTAAAACCAGGCGAGGTCTTTTTTGTTCCGGCTGGCAAGGTTCATTGGGGAGAAAACGCGGGCGCAACGCCGGTCAAGCTGCTGGTGACCTTCGTTGTCGAGAAGGGCAAACCGCTGACTTCTCCGGTCCAGTGAAGCGAGGCGCAAGAGCTGGGTGCCCTGCGCCTCGCGCCGTAGAGCTTCGTCGGCGTGACTAGGTGCGGCCTGGACATCCTCCAGGCTCGCTTCGCGATTGAGGGCAGCGTCGATTTCTGCCAACCGCTCAGGAAGGGCCCGACGATTCGTGGTCAAGAGCGATCCCTGCAAGGGCCGCTACCTTCCTTGCAAAGACCCTCGTTTGTACGATCTCAGGGGCCGGTACTGTCTGTGGGCCGGAGAACGTCAGCACGACCGCTCTCCATCTGGGGCGTGGAACAAAATATCGCCCTGGGGCTCGCTATTTTGACCCCACGACCTCCACCTCCGTCAGGCGCACGGGCTCCAGGTTCCAGTTCCTAATCTCCACCGTGCGCGTGTCCTTGTTCCAGCTGATCTTCGCCGGCGTCACGAGCTTGCCCACACCCTTGCCGCCATTGGTCAGTCGGATCTCCGCAAACGTGAACTCATACTCAACACGGGACTGGTCCCTCTCCAGCTCCCCGAAGCTCATGGGGCGATCGGTCGCGATGATTATGCGCCGCCCCCCGTCACCCAAGGGTTCCTCGCGGGCGTATTGAATATCCCGGCCCAGGCTCGTTCGGGTCTGGATGTAACCGGCGCGGGGCTTGATCTTGTGAAGGGTGCTCAGGAGTGCTCCGGAGCCCTTCTCGATCAGGGCAGCCCGGAGCTGCTCGCGTTCCTCTTCGGTCGACCATCGCTCGATGGCGATCTCGACAATCCCCAGCCGGGTGCGACCGCCGAGGTTCATGGCAACGGCGTCGAGCCGCAGCAGGGCCTGCTCCTCTGCCCTCGTCGGGGAGACGAACGCGGCCCCTCCTAACACGACCAGCAGCATTGCCATGGATGGCCGATCCAGTGTCGTGCGCCTTATGGCATCCCTCCTTCTAACAGGATACTCCAGCGTCCGCCGCTTACCCGCCGTAGAACCTGACTCGCTGCGCGCCGGGGGCCCTTGCCGCGTCGGGGTAGACCGGCTCCAGCCCCTCCCAGTACGGGCAAATGACCTAAGGTGATTAGCCTCAACGTCTTAGGGGAAGTCCCCGGACGCCCGAACCAGAGGATCGGTGAGGCCAGGGGATCTTCACCAAGCGCGCTTGTTCCGGGCCCCTGTGGGCACCGGAAGCCTAGGGATCGGCCCTTAGACCGCCTCGGCCAGCTCCGGGAGCGCCACCTCCGATAACGCGGGCACCCGCGCCCGCGCCACCAGCAGATAGATCGCCGGCACCACGAACAGCGTAAAGAAGGTGCCGATGATCATGCCGCTGACGAGCATGATGCCGATGCTGTTGCGGGCGCCGGCCCCCGGCCCGGTCGCGAGCACGAGCGGGAAATGGCCGAGCACGGTGGCGGCGGTGGTCATCAGGATCGGGCGCAGTCGCGTGGCCGCGGCATCGACCACGGCGGCGAGCTTGTCCCGGCCCATCTCCTGCAAGTGGTTAGCGAACTCCACGATCAGTATGCCGTTCTTAGAGACCAGACCCACCAGCGTGATGAGGCCCACCTGGCTGTAGATGTTGAGGGTCGTGAACCCGAGGAAGGAAAAAACGAGAGCTCCCGAGATGGCCAGCGGGACCGAGCCGGCCAGAATGATGAAGGGATCCCGGAAGCTCTCGAACTGCGCGGCCAGGACCAGATAAATAAGAATGGCCGAGAGCAGGAACGTCGCCATGAACTTGCTGCCCTCGGTGCGGAGCTGCCGCGACTCCCCGGCGTAGTCGATCGTGAAGCCGGGAGGAAGGATGCGGCGGGCCTCATCCTCGAGGGCGCTGAGCGCGCGGTCGAGGGGAACCCCAGGGGGAATGACCCCCTGGATGCGGACGGCATTGAGCTGTTGGAAGCGCTTCAGCTCTCGCGGCTCGGTGCTGGTCTTCAAGCTGGCAAAGGTGGAGAGCGGGACCAGCTTGTCACCGGGTCCGCTCACGTACATCTGCTGGAGCTGATCGGCGGTGAGACGCTCCGTGCGCTTCACCTGCGGGATGACCTTGTAGCTGCGCCCCTGGATGCTGAAACGGTTGACGTAGTCGCCCCCCATCAGCGTCGAGAGGTCGCGCCCGGCCTGGCTCAAGTCGACGCCCTGGGATCGGACCTTGTCGCGATTGAAGACCACCTCCGTCTGCGGCTGGTCGAATTTGAGGTCGGCATCGGCGAAGATGTACAGCCCGCTGCCGAACGCCTTCATCACGAGCTTGTTGGCCACTTCGTTCAGTTGCTTCGGCTCCGCGGTGGAGGCGATCACCAGGTCCACCGGGAAGTCGCCGCCGCCGGGAAGCGGGGCCGGCGTCCGGGGAATGGCGCGGATGCCCGGGATGTTCGACAGCTTCCCGGCCGACTCCATCATGAGCTGCTCGGCGGTCTTGGTCCGCTGGCTCCAGGGCTTGGTGACCATGCCCCC
>DATMQU010000186.1:0-6259 GCA_035566715.1 Vicinamibacteria bacterium | reverse complement strand
CGCTGCCCCCATGCCCGCGGAGATCGAGGAGGAGAACGGTGTGGCCGCGCCGCTGGAGGGTGGAGGCGAGGCCCTCGTAGCTCTCCAGGCTGTCCCCCAGGCCATGGGCAACCACGACCGCCGCCCGGTCGGCTCGGCCTCCAATCAGCCAACCCCGGAGACGCAGACCCTCCGATCGAAGCGCGATCTCCTCGTAAGCGGGGGGCGGGCGGGAGGTGGGCTGCCGGATGGTGCCGACCAAGACCTGGGAGAAGGCGGCCGGGAGGCCCAGGCCGAGGGCGCCCCCGTACAGGGCCAGCCGGGCCAGCAGCCGTCCCCGCCGGGTCGTGAAGAAGGGCGGCATGGGGTCATCATCTCCCATCCTCAAGGGGAGGAGGGAAGCCATCCATGGTCCTCCCCCCGCGGCGGGCGGCTCTAAGATCCACCCTGGCGAGACGACCGCTCTTCCCGCACCCGACTCCGCGGGGACCGCTTCGAGCCGGCCTCGCCCGCAGGACACGTCGGGAAGGCGGCGGACGCCTTGACCCTCCCCGGGTCGCAGCGTACTGTTCGAAGCGGAGAGGGCTAGATCCGTGGCGCTAGCTGAGATGCTGCTTTTTCTGGTCGCGGTCGGCTCCCTCGGGGCCGCGGGGTGGAGTCTCTCGCGCCGACGAAGCGCGGAAGCCCGAGCCCGGGAGCTCGCCACCCTCCTTGCCGAGAGAGAGCGCCAAGCAGAAGCGCTCCAGGAGAGCGAGGGGCGCTATCGCCAGATCGTAGAGTCGGCGGACGACATCATCTACGTAACCGACGAAAAGGGCCGTTTTATCTACGCCAACCCCGCCACCCAGCGCGCGGCGGGCCTTCCCGAGGGCCAGCTCCTGGGCCTGCATTTCCGGGAGCTGGTGCGGCCGGACTACCGGGAGGTGGCGGAGCGGTTCTACGGGGACCAGTTCGCGCAGCGAATTCCCAACACCTACTGCGAGTTCCCGGCCCTGTTCCGGGACGGGGACGAGGTCTGGGTCGGCCAGCACGTCCAGCTCGTGATGGAGGGGGAGCGGATCCTGGGCTTCCAGGCCCTGGCCCGGGAGATCACGGAGCGCAAGCGCGCCGAGCAGGCGGTGGAGCGCGAGCGCGAGCAGCTACGCCAAATCGTGACCCACGCCCCCGTGGCCATGGCCCTGCTGGACCGTGACCGTCGCTATATCGCCCACAGCGCGGAATGGGTCAGGTACCTGGGGGTGGGGGAGGATTCCGTGGTGGGACACGAGTTCCACAAGGCCTCCCCGCGCCTGCCCGAGAAGTATGGTGCCGTCTTGGCCCGCGCCCTCGCGGGGGAGATCGTTACCGACCCCGAGGACGCCATCGAGCGCGAGGACGGGACGCGGGTGTACATGCGCTGGACGGCCCACCCTTGGCGGGGGCCCCAGGGATCGGTGGACGGGGTGGTGATGGTGGCTCAGAACGTGGACCTCTTGGTCCGGGCCCGCCAAGCCGCCCTCGAAGCCTCGCGCCTCAAGTCCGAGTTCGTGGCCAACATGAGCCACGAGATCCGGACCCCCATGAACGGGGTCATCGGCATGACGCGCCTGCTCTTGGACACCGATCTCGATCCCGAACAACGCGAGTACGCGGAGATCATCGACAGCTCGGGGCGCACCCTCCTCGAGATCATCAACGACATCCTGGACTTCTCGAAGATCGAAGCCGGCCGCCTGGACCTCGAAGTCGTGAACTTCGACCTCCGGCAGGCAGTGCGGGAGGTGCTGAGCACGTTCAAGGAGTCGGCACACGCCAAGGGCCTGGAACTGCTCTGCCTCATTCACCACGGGGTGCCGGGGGCTCTGCGCGGCGACCCCGGGCGGCTGCGCCAGGTCCTGGCCAACCTGGTGGGCAACGCTATCAAGTTCACCGAGCAAGGAGAGGTGGTGCTGCGCGCGAGCCTGGCCGAGGCCGCCACCGAGACCGCCCTCGTCCGCTTCGAGATCACCGACACCGGGATAGGAATCGCGGCCGAGGCCCAGGGGCGGCTCTTCAAGGCCTTCGCGCAGGCCGATGGCTCCACCACCCGGAAATACGGGGGGACCGGACTGGGCCTGGCCATTTCCAAACGCCTGGTCGGCCTCATGGGGGGCGATATCGGCGTGCAGAGCACGCCCGGCAAGGGGAGCCGCTTCTGGTTCAGCGCCCGGCTGGAGAGACAGGCCGTCGAGGAGCCGGCCGCGCCCGTTCCCCCCCAGAGGCTGGCCGGTACCCGTGTCCTCATCGTGGACGACAACGCCACCAACCGACAGATCCTTCGCCAGCAGCTCGCCTACTGGGGGATGCGGGTCGCCAGCGTGGAGGACGGCCCCAAGGCCCTGGCCGCCCTGCGGGCCGCCGTCTCCGCGGGCTCGCGTTACGACCTCGCCGTTCTCGACATGAAGATGCCGGGCATGGACGGCTTGGCCCTGGCCCGCCTCATCAAGGAAGACCCTGTCCTAACGGACCTCAAGCTGATCATGCTCACCTCCTTCGGAACCAAGGGGCAGGGCGCGGAGGCGAAACAGGCCGGCGTCTCCGGCTACCTCACCAAGCCCGTGGACGAGGCCGACCTCCATGACTGCCTGGGTCAGGTCCTTTTCGGGGCCGCGACCAAGGAGCGCCCGGCCCTCATCACCCGCCACAGCCTCCGGGAATCGCGGCCGCCCTCCGCGGCCCGAGTGCTGGTGGCGGAGGACAACGAGGTGAACCAGAAGGTCGCGGTCCGCATCTTGGAGAAGCTGGGCTACCGGGTCGACGTGGCGGACAGCGGTCGGGAGGCGGTGGAGGCCTGCCTGAAAACGCCCTACGCCGCACTCCTCATGGACTGCCAAATGCCGGAGATGGACGGCTTTGAGGCCACCGCCCTCATCCGAGAGCGGCAGGGAACGGGGCCCCGCACACCCATCATCGCCATGACCGCGAGCGCCATGAAGGGGGACCGGGAGAGGTGCTTGGCCGCGGGGATGGACGACTACGTGAGCAAGCCCGTGGATCCGGAGACGCTGGCCGCCATCCTTCAGCGCTGGATACCGCGCGACACCGCGCCCGCGGTGGCCCACGAGGAGCAGGTCGCGGATGCCCCGGGGTCGGTGACCCCGGTGGACGAGGCGGTGCTCGCCACCCTGTGGGCGATCGACGGCGACGGTTCGCTCCTGCGCGAGGTGATCGACACCTTTCTCCGCATCGCGCCCCTGCGGCTGGCCGGCCTGCACAAAGCCGGCCATAAGGGCGATGCCTCCTCCCTGGAGAGGCTGGCCCACAGCTTCCTCGGGAGTTGCGCCAACTTGGGGGCGCGGCAGATGGCGGCCCTCTGCGGGCGCCTGGAAGACCTCGGCCGGTCGGGGGCGGCTACGGGTGCCCTCGCTCTGATCACGGCCTTGGAGTCGGAGTACGCGGGGGTGCGGCGGGCGCTGGAGGACGAGAAGACCCGGATGGGGCGGCGCGGGCCCCTGGCTCGTCCCACCCCCGCCGAGCCTCCGCGGCCCGGCTCCTGATGGTCGATCGCTCCATCACCCCCCGGCAGGCCTACCTCGCCCTCGCCCTCCTCTTTGGGGTCAACTTCCTCAACTACATCGACCGCTACGTGATCGCGGCGGTGGCGCCCCTGATCCAAACGGAGTTTGCCCTCCTCGACACCCAACTCGGCCTGATCGGCTCCATGTTCATGGTGGCCTACATCGTGGCCTCGCCGTTCACGGGCGTCATGGGGGATCGCTGGCCCCGCCGCTACCTGGTGGGCGTGGGCGTGCTCGTGTGGAGCCTGGCCACGGTGCTCTCCGGGCTGGCCACCAGCTACCACCATTTGCTGCTGGCCCGCTCGGTGATCGGGATCGGCGAGGCCGGCTTCGGCGTGGTGTCGCCCACCCTCATCAGCGATCTTTTCCCCCGGGAGAAGCGGGGCCGCATGCTCTCGTTCTTCTACGTGGCCATCCCCGTGGGGAGCGCCCTGGGCTTCCTCCTGGGCGGGTACGCCGGGCAGCACTACGGCTGGCGGGCCGCCTTCTTCCTGGCGGGGACCCCCGGCCTCCTCCTCGGTGGGCTCGCCTTCCGGATGCGTGAACCCCCGCGGGGGGCGGGAGACGGTGCCCACGAGGAGCGGGTCCACCACTTCGAGTGGGGCCCGGCCCTGGGCCTCCTCAAGAACCGCTCGTTCCTCTACACCACGCTGGGCATGGCCGCCATGACCTTCGCCCTGGGGGGAATGGCCTACTGGATGCCCACCTTCTTCGCCCGCGCCCGCCACCTCCCCCTCGCCGAGGCGACCGCCCTCTTCGGGGGGATCACCGTCGCGGCCGGCCTTCTGGGCACGTTCCTGGGGGGCTGGCTGGGGGACTTCCTGCTGCGCCGCACCGACAAGGCCTACCTGCTGGTCTCGGGGGTGGGAATGCTTCTGGCCGTGCCCGCCACCTATGTCGGGCTCACCTCCGGCGAGCGCTGGATCTACCTACCCGGTATCTTCCTGGCCGAGGTGCTGGTCTTCCTCAACACCGGCCCCGCCAACGCGGTGCTCGTGAGCGTGGTCCTGCCCGAGATTCGGGCCAGCGCGATCGCCCTTTCCATCTTCGCCTTCCATCTGCTGGGTGACGTGCCTTCGCCTATCCTCATCGGGAAGGTCTCGGATCGGACGGGAAGCCTGGAGACCGCCCTTCTTCTCACTTCGGTGGCCATGGCCGTCTCCGGCGTCCTGTACCTCGCGGGCGCGCGCACGCTCGGCCGGGACACGGAGCAGGTGCTGCGGACGATACGCGCGCGGGAGAGTCATGCAACGGGTGCTAAAGACCCTGCTTGAGGCCCTCTTTCGGGTCCTCTTCACCTACGAATGCCGGGGGACGGAGAACGTGCCCGTCCGCGGCCCCGCGGTGGTGGCCGCGAATCATCCCTCCTATCTCGACCCCGTGCTCCTGTCCCTGGAGGTGCCGCGGCCCATCCGCTTCATGGCCTGGGAGGCCATCTTCAAGGTGCCGCTCTTGGGGGCGCTGATCCGTGCTTTCGGGGCCTTTCCGGTGGACGTGCGCCAGGGGCGAGGCCGGGCCGCCTACGAGAAGGCGAGAGCCCTCGTTGAGTCGGGGGAGGTGGTGGGTCTGTTTCCGGAGGGCAAGCGCTCGCGCACGGGCTGGATGGAGCCGTCGCTCCGGGAGGGCGCGGCCCGCCTGGCCCGGGAGACGGGGGCGCCCCTGATACCCGCGAGCATCGCGGGCGCCTACCGGGCCTGGCCCCATTTCCAGTCCCTGCCCAAGCCCGCCCGCATCCGCGTCCGCTTCCATCCACCCATCGACCCCCGCGCCTACCAGGGCCTGCCCGAGGATGCGGCCATCTCCGGCTTGCTCGCCGAGCTGCGCCGGCGGGTCGAGCGTTCGCTGTTGCCGGGCGTGAAGGCCGACCTCCGGATGAACGTCCTCTACCGGTCGCCCGCGCCCTGGCCCCGGCTGCACGAGTCGCTGCCCGCGCTGGCCCTGGCCCTGCTCGTCTTCTGGAAGTCCCGGTCGTTTCTGGCCGTGGCCCCCGCCTACGCTTATCTCCTTTACCTCCTCCTCGATCTATGGCTGATCCCACAGGGACGCCTCGTCAAGTGGATACGCAACGCCTCGCCCGTGGTCTTCCTGCTCCTCTACGGCTCGGCCTGCCTGCCGATCCTCGGTCTGCCCCGGGTGCCGGCGGGGGAGGCCCTCCTGGCCCTGATGGCGGGCGCCCTGTTCCCCTACCTTTACGAGCGCGGGCGCACGGCCCAGGCTTTCCTTCAGGGCATGGTCCTGACCCTCGGCCTCGAGCTGGGCGCCCTCTACTACTGGCGCACCGGCCTCGGGCCCCAGGTGGCCTTGCCCCTCTTCGCCGCCGCCTACGCCTGGGAAGCGCGCACCGTCTTTTGGCGCTACGCGACCCCCATCCTGGTCATCTACGCGGCGACCGTGGGCCGCGGTCTGGGGGGCGGGCTCGAGCTGCTGCCCCACGCGCTCGTCGGGCTCGTCGCCTGGATGGTGGTGCGCTTCCTCCCCGCCCGCTCCGCTCGCAGCGCGCGCACGCAACCCCCCTCCACGCTGGAGTTGGGGCTGCGCTAGAGCCCCCGGCGCTGACCCCAAGGCCCGCACGTCCGGAGCGGCCTTCCGCGGGCCGCTATCGAGGTGCGAAGGCCGATCGTGTCGTTGACAAGTGATTTGACCGCTTATTTTTGACAAGTGATCTGTCCGCTTTTGCCGTCCTTTCGCTGGCGTTTAGGATCCCGGCGCTGGGGCCTGTGGTAACTGTGGGCGCCGGCTCTTTT
>DATMQU010000185.1:0-2323 GCA_035566715.1 Vicinamibacteria bacterium | reverse complement strand
CCGTATCCAGGATCCGCGCCGCGGGGTTCGACACCGTGCTCCCCTTGCGCACGACGTTGACGTAGCGGTCCGTGCCTTCGCGGGCCTCGGTGTAGTCGTGGTAGAGGTCGAAAGCGTGGCTCTCCGGGTCGCGGAGGAAGTAGACGATGTCGCGATCCTGGTGCGCGCGCTCCTGGAGCCGCGGAGGCGCTTCCTGGGCGAACGCGGCGTGGACCACCGCCCACGCCGCGGCGAGCACGCCCAGGGAGAGGCCCGCCCTCACGGCAGCTTCCTCCCCTTCAGCACCACCGCGGCCTGCCCCGGGAAGGTGTTGATGAAGCTGACCACGACGCGCCCATCCGCCTCCGTGAGCACCTGGGCGGGCACGTTGCAGGCGACGAGCTCGTAACCGGCGGGCAGCACCACTGCGTTGCGCTTGATGCCGAGCGGGCGCGAGAACACGATGTGGTCCCCCTCGACGAAATAGCTCTTTGCATCCTGGTAGGTCTTCTCGATGAGCAGGCGCACCCCGCCCTCGGGTGGCACCGGGCGCGGGAGCTGGACCGCGATGTATTGCTCGTTGGGGTCGGCCTCGGCAACCCCGCCCGCGGCGGCCTCGCGCCCGCCCACGACGGCAAAGGGTAGAGGGCGGCCCGTGAGGCGATCGCTCACCGCCTCGTCCGTGGCCACGCTGCCCTTGCGGATCGGATTGAAGAACCGCGTGGCCCCGGCCCCAGTCGCGGTCACCTCGTAGCGGATGCGGAAGCGGCCCGTACCGGGCTCGAGCAGCTCGTAGCGGGTGTACTCGTCTCCTTCCGTCTGCCGTGGTGCCGAGGGCGCCGGGGACGGCCCCTGGGCGGCCGCTGTTGTCGAGACGGCCGCAAGCAGGGCCCAGGCACACAGAGCCCCACGAGCTCCCAGGGCAGCGGCCTCATGGGCTGGACCGCCTTCGTTCCCTCTACCCTTTCGATCGCAGGTCCGATTCGCCTCTCGATGGCCTTCCACGCTGGCAATCATATGCGTGTTCGGGGAGACAAACGTCAGCGCAGGCCCAGCGCCTGGCCCGTTTTCAGTCCCTCGTCAACGACGAGCGGGGGCGTTGACAACAGGTCGGGTCGCGGCGGGGTTGCAGCCGGCGTTGCCGGCGTTCCAGGTGCTGCAGCCACTCTATCGGTCTTCGCGTCCTCTGAGTCTCGGCCCGGGTTTAGCATTTAGCCCGGGCCTCGGACTCCTGCGATTCGCGTTTCACTGGGCGCCCCGACGCAAGCGGCACGCGCCGCCGCGGCAGGGGGTTTGCGCCCTCCACGCGCCTGTCTTCCCGCGGACCTCGCGGTAGTTCCAAAATCCTCAGCCCCTCTTGCCGGATGTTGATGGCCGCGTTCACGTCGCGGTCATGCTCAATCCCGCACTCGGGGCACGTCCACCTCCTCGCGGATAGTGGCAGCTTCTCCACGACAAAGCCGCAGGCAGAGCAGCGCTTCGTACTGGGAAACCACCTACTCACCCGCACGAAGGTCCGCCCGTACCAGGACGACTTGTACTCGAGCTGCCGCTGCAGCTCCGCGAGCGCCCCGTCTGCTAGAGCCCTGGACAGGTGACGGTTACGCAGCATTCCCGATAGGTTCAGATCCTCGACACAGATTACTTGATTATCGTGAATCACTTTCGAGGACAACTGGTGCAGCCACTCCCGCCGGCTGTCCCGAACCCGGGCGTGGCACCGGGCCAGCCTCCACCGTGCGCGGGCCCGCCCCCGTGAGCCCCTCTTGGCACGGGAGAGCGCCCGACTCCGCCTTTTGAGCTGTTTCAGCCTCCTTTCCAAATACCGGGGCGGCGCGACCTTGGTGCCGTCGTCAAAGGTGACGGCCGCCGAGAGCCCTACATCCAAACCCACGACACGATCGGAGGTGGGGAGAGGTAACGTCTCCCTATCCATAGCCATAAATACGAAATAGCGTCCCGCCGCGTCACGCTTTAGGGTCACCATTTTCGGTCGCCCGGGGGGTACCCGTGACCAGACGAGCTTCAGGGGCCCGAGGCCGGGCAGGACCAGGAGCGACCCCGCGACATAGGAATTCTTGAGTCGACTGTCGAGCTGATAGCGGACCGCCTGCTTCCCGTGCTTCTTCTTGAAGCGCGGGTAATGGGCCCGCTTGGCGTAGAAGGCTTTAAAGGCCTTTTCCAGATCCCGAATCGACTGGTTGAGCACGTAGCTCGAGACTTCCTTGAGCCAGGGCACCTCGGCCTGCTTCAGCTTGGTAACTTGGCGCGAGAAATCAACGCAGGTGACCCGCTCCCCCCTCTCGCGCCAGGCCCGCGAGATCGTCTCGAGGCCCCGGTTATA
>DATMQU010000184.1:0-6206 GCA_035566715.1 Vicinamibacteria bacterium | reverse complement strand
AACGTCCCCTCCCCCTTCTTCCCCACCCGCTTCAAGGGATAGAGGATCCGATCGGGGCTGTAGACGCGGTCCAGGTAGGGGTTGACCTTGGCGCACAGGAAGCCCCGCGTGAAGCGATGCTCCGTATCGCCGCCCAGGGCCACCGCCCGATCGCCCTCCAGCGTCACCGTCATCACGCAGGTATCGGGACAATCGTGGGGGCAGACCACCTTGTGGGAGCGGCGGGAAGAGGGTGTCGTGCCCATCGTCTTACCGGATGGAGGTCGGCCGGCCGTTTTCGTTCACGGCCACGAGCACGACCTCGGCCTCCGTGACTTTTACCCGTTCGCCGCGCCCGGCTCCCCACCGCTCGGCTTCCACCGACACCTTGACCGTGATGGAGGTGCGCCCGATGCTCACCGTCTTGGTGAAGAAGTTCACGATGTCCCCCAGAAACACGGGCTCGTGGAACTCCACCTCCCGCATGGCCTTGGTCACGTAGCGGCGGGCCGCCACCTTGCGCGCCTCCACTGCGGAGGCGAGGTCTATGTGGGAGAGGATGACTCCCCCGAATATCGTCCCCAAGGCGTTGGTGTCCTTGGGCAGGAGGAGCACCTTGATGGCGGGGATGCGCTCCTCGGCCATGGCCAAGGATTTCTCGGGAGGCGGAGCGTTGATGGGAATCCGCCGGGGCTGGCCGGCGGGGTCGACGGATCCCGTGCTCAAGTTCTCCTGAACGGCGGGGCCCGCCTGGCGCGCCCGCTCTTGCACCACCGCTTCGTAGCGGGAGGAAGGCGGCCCGGCGTGGTTGCCGCGCCGCCGCCAGTAGAGCTGGGCCGCCACGGGCTCCCCTGCCTCCGGCTGCACGTACACCGAGTCGCGGGGCAGGTGGGTCGATTCCTGGCGATCAAGGAGGGCGAGGTCATCCCCGTTGAGGCCTTCGATGAGGACGCCCACCACGGCGGCTCCCGGTGCACGTTCCACGTTCAAGACCCCGCCTCCCCACTCGTCGCGGTGGACATTCCAGACCCGGCGCCATCCCGTGAGCCGCGCCACCTTGAAGGTAAGGGCCTCCACGCGCGTCCCGAGGACCGCGCGGAGCCCATCCGCGGCCATGAGCGTCCCGTAGGCGAAGAGGTTCATGCCATTTCAGGGCGGCGAGCCCCCGGCGGGGGGAGCGGGGGGGGGAGGGAGCGGCTTGCGCGGGATCATCTCCGGCCGCATGGCCGCGTGGTAGGCGATGGCGGCCATCACGACCGACGCCTGCATGAGATCCTCCCCGCGCACGCGATCGAAGAGGTCCATGTTGGTGTGGTGGGTCCCGAAAAATTGGGGGGCCAAGCCCGCCCGATACTCGATATCGTCCTGGATGAACTGGAAGGCGGGCAGGCCGACGGCGTCGAAGGGCACGTGGTCGGTGGATTCGGTGTTGCGCAGGGTGAGGGTGGTGGCACCGAGGTCGTTCAGGGGCTTGAGCCAGGCCGAGAAAATGGGGAAGACGGCCGCGTTCTCCTGGAGGTAGAGGCCGCGGATCTTGCCCGTGCCATTGTCCAGGTTGAAGTAGGCGGAGAGGCGAGCGTGCTCGGGTTTGAGGGTCAGGGGCCCGGTGTCCGGCTGAAGAGCGGAGGGCAGCTCCCGCTGCTCGGGGTCGCCGGGCTCGGGCCGGGAGGCGAAGTGCTGGCTCACATACGCCCGCGACCCGAGCAGCCCCTGCTCCTCCCCCGTCCAGAGCGCGACCCGGATCGTCCGCTTTGGATTGACATCCAGCGCCCTCAGGATGCGGACCGCTTCCATGGCCACGCCGACTCCCACCGCGTTGTCGGTGGCCCCGGTTCCCGCGTGCCAGGAGTCCAGGTGGGCGCCCAGCATGACCACTTCCCCTCTCTTGTCCGTCCCCGGGATCTCCGCGATCGTGTTGTAGCCGAGGGGGTCCTCGTCGTGGAACGTGGCCCGGACGTCAAGCTCCAGTTCCACCTCCATCTTCCGGTCCAGCAGCCGGGCCACGCGGTTGTAGTGGCCCGCGGCCATGACGAGGGCGGGCACCCCCGGGGGGTCTTCCCGCCGGCGGGCCCCCCCGCCCATGACCCTCAAGGTGCCGCCGTCCCGCGCGCTCGGCTCCACCGTGGCCAGGGCTTTCTCTTCCGCCAGGAAGCGATTGAGCGGCCGCTGGAAGCGGCGCCGCTTGAGGGCGGCCGCGCGCTCGGCCGCCCGTTCCTTGGGAACCTGGTAGTGAGACAACTCCTCCAGGTCCTTCTCGGAGTAGCGCTCGTCAGCCTTCTCCTCGCCCTTGAGCTCACGGGGGTTGCCCAGCCACAGGATCCGCCCCGCTAACCGGCCCCGGTACTGCTCGAAATCGGCCTCCGATTCGAGCTTCACTTTGAGCGCTTTGCCCCGGACAACGCCCTCGGTGCCCGGTGTCCAGGCCTTGGGGAGGGCGATCAGGGGAGCGGCCGTCGGCGCCACCATGTGGACGGAGCAGTGCTCGAGGGTCCAGCCCCGGCCGAAGGGCCCCCAGCTCTCGAGGTGGGCGCGGGCGAGCCCCCAGGCCTCGAGTTGCTGCCTCGTCCACTCGTTGGCTCGCCGGGCCGCGGGGGAGTTGGTGAGGCGGGGCCCGATGACGTCGGTGAGTTGGGCCACCGTCTCCATGACCCTGGAGTGGTGGAAGCCCTCGGCCCGGATCCGGGTGATCATGTCCAGATCCGCGGCTTCCTCGGCCCCGACCGCGCGGGGGACGAGGGCGAGGGCGAGGGCGACCACGGGTCGCAAGGGCACGCCATGCCTCCGACGGAGTGGACTCAAAGGTCGGCCAGGAAGGGGTTGCGGCGGCGCTCGCGACCGATCGTTGTCTCCGGCCCATGGCCGGGAATCACCCGCGTCCGGTCATCGAGGGCGAGGAGGCGCTCGCGGATGGAAGCGATCTCCTGGTCGTAGTCCCCCCCCCAGAGATCGGTGCGCCCGATGCTCCCCGCGAAAAGGGTGTCGCCGGAGAGGAGGAGGGCCTCACCGTCGAGATGGAAACAGAGGCTCCCGGGAGTATGGCCGGGGGTGTGGAGAACCTCGGCCACGACCGCCCCCGCCCCCACCCGGTCCCCTTGGTGGATGGTCTCGTCGACACCGGCCCGGGGGGGAGCGGCCATGAGGCCGCCCAGCATGAGGGCCTGGGCCCCGAGGTTGTCGTAGAGGGGGAGGTCCGCCTCGTGGAGGAGGAGTCGGGCCCCGGTCGCCTCCTTCAGGGCCTGGTTGGCACCCACGTGGTCGATGTGGGTATGGGTGTTCAAGATGGCCCGACACGTCAGCCCCTCATCCCGGAGCACGTCCAGCACTTTCTGGCCCTCGTCCCCGGGGTCCACCACCACGGCCTGGCGACTCTCGGGGTCGCCCAGGACCGTACAGTTGCACTGGAGGAGGCCGACGGGGAAAGTGCGCACAATCAGGGGCAGGCCCACGGCTACATCTTAAGGCGAAAGCCCGCGTTGGAAAGGGCCTCGCTTTCTGTTAGAGTCCTTGAGCCCCGGCCGCCGCGCCCCGGGGTATTCTCGGGTCGCCCCCGACGGCGACAACGGGCGGCCTTGACGCACCCGATGAGGAGGTCCGGCCATTTCGAATAAGGTGTTCGTGGGCAACCTGAGCTTCGACGTCACGCGTGAGGAGCTCATTGAGGCTTTCAGTGCCGCGGGCAAGGTCGTGGATGCGAAGGTGCCCACCGACCGCGAGACCGGACGTCCCCGAGGCTTCGCCTTCGTGGAGTTCGAGGACGACGACGCAGCCCAGAAGTCGATCGCGCTGATGAACGGGAAGGACCTGAAGGGTCGGCCGCTGCGCGTGAACGAGGCCGAGAACCGGCCCCCACGGCCGGCGGGAGCGGGCGGGGGCTACCGTCCCTCTTTCGGGGCGGGGAACTCGTACCGGCCCGGAGGCCCGCCCGCCTTTGGCGCCCCCCCGAGCTTCAGCGATTTCCCGACCGACGATCGCGGCCGCCCGTTCCGGAGTAAGGGCAGCCGCCGCAACATCCGGCGCCGCAAGCGCGGGTTCGATTAATCCCCCCCGTCCGCCCGTCACCCGCTCGCAAGCGCTGATCGACGTCTGCCACGGCGTGGCGGTGCCGGACCCTTACCGCTGGCTGGAGGAGACAGACTCCCCGGAGGTGGCGGCCTGGACCGCAGCCCAAGGCCGCTTCGCGCGACTTGTCCTGGACGGGCTTCCCGGTCGAGACGCGATCCGGACGAGGTTAGACGCCCTTTTCTCCATTGGCACCGTGTCTCCCCCCACCATACGGGGCGGCCGCTACTTCTATCAGAGGCGGGAGGGCGCGCAGGAGCAGCCGGTGCTCTACCTGCGGCACGGCTCCGCAGGAGTCGACCGGGTCCTCGTCGATCCCGCCACCCTCAGCCCGGACGCGACGTCGGCTCTGGACTGGTACTACCCGAGCCCGGACGGCCGGTTGCTGGCCTACGGTGTCTCCGAAGGCGGCAGCGAGAAGAGCACGCTGCGGGTAAGGGATGTGGAGACCGGCCGGGACCTGCCGGACGTCATCCCTTGGACGCGGGCCTGCTCGCTGGAATGGCGCCCCGACGGCTCGGGTTTCTTCTACACCCGCTATCCGGAGCGGGGCCGCGTGCCCCCGGGAGAAGAGGACTACCACCGTCACGTCTTCGAGCACTCCCTCGGGGAGGACTGGGGGCGCGACGCCCAGCTCTTCGGCGAGGGGCGCGCGCCCGAGGACTGGCCGTCAATCCACCTCTCGCCCGACGGGCGGTTCCTCGCGGTCAGTGTCTCGCGGGGCTGGACGCGCACGGACGTCTACCTTAAGGATCGGTCGGGGGGAGGCGGCTTCGTCCCCGTGGTGGAGGGTATCGACTCTCTCTTCGGCCTCACCCTCCGCAACGATCGGCTCTACCTCCATACGAACCACGGGGCCCCACGCTACCGTCTCGTCACCGCCGACCCCGCGCGCCCCGGACCCGAGTCCTGGCAGGACTTGATCCCGGAAGGCCCTGATGTCCTGGAGGGCGCCCTGCTGGTGGGCCAGTGGATCTTGGTCCTCCGACTCCGAGACGCGTCCTCGCGCCTGGCCCTCCACGACCTCCGGGGCCGCCTCCTGCGTGAGCTGGAGTTGCCGGGAATCGGCACCGTCGAGGCGATAACCGGAGAATGGGACGGGAAGGAAGCCTTCTTTGGCTTCTCCTCTTTCACGACCCCGCCCGCGGTCTACCGCTTGGACTTGCCCGAGGGGCCGCCCGTGCCCTGGCGGGCGGTGGAGGGGGACGTGGACCCGCGAGCCTACGCGGTACGCCTCGTCCGCTACGCCTCCAAGGACGGCACCCCGATCTCCATGTTCCTGGTCCACCGCCGAGACCGCCCGCCGGGCGGACCGGCCCTGCTCACCGGCTACGGCGGATTCAACGTCAGCCTCACCCCTGCCTTTGGGCGCAGCCTTCTGCTCTTCCTGGAGCGGGGGGGTCTCTACGCCTTGGCCCACCTCCGGGGTGGGGGCGAGTACGGCGAGGAGTGGCACCGGGCCGGTATGCAGGAACTTAAGCAGAACGTCTTCGACGACTTCCTGGCCGCAGCCGAGTTCCTCCTCCGCGAGGGCCACGTCGCGCGCGGGCGCCTCGCGATCATGGGCGGGAGCAACGGTGGCTTGCTCGTGGGGGCGGCCCTGACCCAGCGGCCCGAGCTTTTCGCGGCCGTGGTCTGCCAGGTCCCCCTGTTGGATATGCTTCGCTACCACCGCTTTCGCATCGCGCGGCTGTGGATCGCGGAATACGGCTCTCCGGAGGATCCCCACGCCTTCCGCTGGCTCCACGCCTATTCGCCCTACCATCGCGTCCGGGAGGGGACCCCCTATCCGGCCGTGCTCCTCACCGCGGGCGAAGCGGACAGCCGCGTGGATCCCATGCACGCGCGCAAGATGGCCGCCCGCCTCCAGGCGGCCACCGCCTCCGGCCGCCCGATCCTGCTCCGCCTGGAGACGCGGGCGGGTCACGGTCAGGGCAAGCCCGTCTCCAAGCTCGTCGCGGAGTGGAGCGATGTCTGGAGCTTCCTCCTCGCCGAGCTGGGGATGTCGTCCTGAGATCCAAGAAGCCGGGGAGCGCGCTAGAGTGATCGGGCGCACCCCAGTGTAAAGAATGTTAAACCCTCTGCCGCGGCGAGCGGTCCCATCCCCTGAAAGGAGGCCGCACATGACCCTCAGCCGCTTGATTCACAAGCTCATTCCTGTACTCGGT
>DATMQU010000183.1:0-13374 GCA_035566715.1 Vicinamibacteria bacterium | reverse complement strand
GGTGGCGACCTCGAGGTCCGTTGGTCGTTCGATGGTGTTGCGCTTCCGCCGAGCCGCGAGCCGAGGCCCCGGGTGACGAATGGTCGTTTCATCAAGTACAGCCTGTCTCGGAGCATTTCACACGAATTCTCAAGCCTGGGCACACATCAGGTCGCCGTCGCAGTGGCCAACGGAGAGAGGACAGGCACTTGTGGAATGACCGTATCGGTGCCTGCCGCGGAGTAGGATCATGCGGCGGCCCAACAACCGGATGCAACTGACGGCGCCTCTCGGCGGCCGCGATGATAACGTAGGCGTGGACGCGGCCGCCTTGTGCGCATTCGCGCACCGGCGCCGCAGCTGATCCGAGTGTTGAGCGGGCGCGAGAGCGTCCTCAGAGGTGCTACGAGAGTGGTCCCAGACAGGCCTCCTCGCCTTTCCACTGAGCTCTCAATCTGGGGCTCGACACTCGACGTTGACCTATTGCTCAAGCGGGGAGAGCCTGTGGCCGTTTGCGATGTCTGGCGGCTTGGCGACCCAAACGAAGTTCCTGTCGGTGAAGGACGTAACCTGACCTCTGGGCTCACCATGAATGTCTATTCGGGTTGGTCCGACGCTGAACTGAATCTGGCCGTTCTCCACTGTCTCCGTCGCGAGGTCCGTCTTTTCGGGGCCGCTCGTGCCCTCGCGAGTTCGATCGAACACAATGATTTGACGACCTCCATTCGGCTTGACGCGAACGAATCCTATCCCGTTGGCGTCGCGATCCCTCCCGAGACCCTCGATTTGTTGGCGCAGGCGGGTGTTTCGTGGGAAGTGTCAGTCTGGCTGGAATCGATGTTCAAGGCCAAACGTGGCTAGCGGAGCGCCGTCCAACAAGAGACTGAACCTGACGGGCGCTTCGCCATCCGGCGACCAGCGCCCGCAGGTTAGTCCGGTGCTCGACGGACCGACGAATGGCGAGGAATGAGAGTCAAGATGGCAACCCGCCGGAAGCGTGAACCAAAGACCGACATCTGCATTACTGTGGAGAAAGAAGGCGTCTGGGTCTACGGCAATGCTCAGGCTTTCCGGCGGATTGCGAAGCACATGGCGATCATGGCTGGGGCGGAGCCCGCCGAGCACTACGAACTTCACGTCAGATGGCATCTGGGATCGCACTTCACCAAGCGCAATGCGGTGTTCGTGCTGATGGACAACGAGTCTCGCGCCGTTCACAAGCGCAAGACCTTCGACGTAACGTTCATGGTCGTTGAACCGTCGGACCTAAAGAGCTTTCGCCAGCACGAACGGTCCGGCCGGCTTCCGCGCGATTGGGACCGTTCCGTGTGACGCCACAAGGCACCACCGGGCCGCAGAACAATGCGTTGGAGCCGACGAAGTCCGCGCCGGCCCGGTACCGCGGCCTTCGGCAGCTCAAGCGGTGTTGTGCAGACATGGCGTGATGGGGCGGGCACAGAATGACGCGCTCCCAACGGCTTAAAGTCGCGGCAATCGTGGCGTGCTAACTGAATGCTGCGCGTTGTCGGGCTTACATGCCTATCGGGCTTCGCGCTTTGCAGCGTTGGATTGTTCTTTGCGCTGCTTCTTGGAGAGGGTGTGCTAAGCAATGCGCTCCTGAAGTGGGCAGGCCCGGGCGCGGCAGTCTTCTTCATCGTGCCCGCAGTTCTCATGTCGCTCCACCTCCACGCCACGGATGAACTGACAGAGGCCGAGAAGCAGCGCTGGCGCAAAGTGAGCCGCTGGGGGGGGGGCGGCGTTTCTGCTAGCCTTTTTCTATCTCATCCGGAAGGATCGACGTCTTTCGGACACGAGCCACTAATGATCCCGACATCCCACCTGGTTGTTGGCGTGCTGCACAACGACGCGTTGCAGCTGCCGGCACCTCGCGGCGGCAGGTACCGGGCAGGGTTTGCGGCCGCCGCGTGCGCACTCGCGCACCGGCGCCGGAGCTGAACGCGGTGTTATGCGAACGGAGGGTGCGCTGCCTGTGCAAAGCGAGCTGAGTAAAGTCATTCGCGTTGCGTTCTGCGGTGGGTTGGCGGGCACAGCTAACGCCTGGCTGTGCTACGCCGGCATCCCGATCCCTGTCGATCCCTTCGCCGACTTCAAGTGGCACGTGATTCCAGCTGGCGCAGCCCGTCTACCATCGAGGTCACGACCCGAGGGTGGTGCTGCAGAACAACACGTTGAAGCTGACGCGAGGCGGAGGTGGCTCGCCACCGGAGCAGCGCTCCGTGCTGCTCCTTCGTGCTCATGGGGTTCAGTGGGCGCCGCGCGCAGCTTGATGCAGTGTTGTGCCGACTGAGCGAGAACAACGAGAGACAGCTTGAAGCCGCTTTGGCTCGAAGCAGTGGACGTGGGTAAAGAGCCGCCCGAACCAGTCGAGACCCTATGTACGGACGGGAAACCACGGTGGGCGGTGAGTGGGCTACTCGATCGACTTGCGATCGATCCCTCCTGTTCGGGTGACCACGCCGCTGCAGACCCGGGTGGGGCCCCTGACTTCGCGTGGTGGTGGCACCAGTACTTCCGCTGTCCAGCGGGGCAGGCTGCTCAAGCGGAGAAGTCCGTGTGGCCTCATCCGCCACGAGAGTTGTGTATCGAACCAGGAGCTGTATTGAAGTCTCTCGTGTGGCTTCGCAAGGCGCTCGACGAGCCAGGTGTGCTTAAGCAACAGCAGGTATGGGCCTGGCTTCGATTCTCTGACCCGTATGACGAGAGCACATTCGCACAACCGTTCCGAGACGCGGTGGACAGCTGGATCGCGTTCTGCGAAAGGGCTGTGCGCCACGGTCACAGGATCGTCCTTCGAATGGACAACTGAATGAATGAGCGGCATAACGAATGGATGCAGGAGCTGGCGAGGTCCACGAATGCCAGGCGGACCGACGGCCCTTCGCAGCTGATCCATGTGTTGAACCGATCGGTTGGATGATCTTTGAGATCGTTTAGCACGCGATTCGACAGCTCGCGGAACCAAGGGATGGCCTTCGCTCTTGGTGTCTTGCAAGCGGTCATCTGGGCGGCGTGGTGTGTTTGGATCCGACCTGGTCAGATCCTGGTCCCGCTCGCTGTGGTTGGCGTGATTTGGGGACTTCTCGCCCTTCGGTCGCGTGCGACGTGGCAGGATCGGGCTTTCGGCATCATCCTAGCCCTGCTCGGCGCAGCTCTTTGGATTCCTGCGTTCTTTGCTCTCGCCTTTCTTGTCCCGCTTGCGATGGTCGCCCCCATATTCTTTCCGGTGCCGCTGAGCCTCATATTTCTCACGCTCTGGGCGGCCTTCTTCGGAAGTGTGGCTGTCAACCAGAGGGCGCTGGCAGCGTTGGGGTTGACCGCGCTCAGAAGGTATCCTTTCATCGAGTGGGCAGACGGCACAACAAAGCGCTGAACCTGCCGGACGCCTCGCGCCCGGGACACTCGTTCGGCTCCCGTGAGCGCGCCGCCATTCGGCGACCGGCGCCCGCAGGTTGGCGCGGTTGGGCTGACCAAGTAGACATGAGGAGAACCTACGAGCACATCGTGATCGGCCTCGCCCTCGTTGGAGTTCTGACGGGATGCCCTGGCTCTAGCGATTCTCCACTCGGATTGCAGGGAGCTACTACATTCATCGCACGTCGGCCAACGAGGTCATGATTGCTCCAGATACGTGGGACTACCGCACGCCCATCATCCCCACCAAGATTGTCGAGTGCGATTTCGACTCGACTTTTGTAATCGCTCGGCAGCAGGAGCTTCGTCGCCGAAGCCCCGCCGATCCCGGCGACCAGTATATGGAGCCGACCCCAGGGAAGTACCACTACTGGATCTTGGACGTTCGTCTTCCGCAGGTTTACGGGCCTCTAAACAGCGGCGAGTTTGCAGAGCAGCGGGAGCGGCTCAAAGTGCCCACCCAGCTCACGCTCAAGGATGTCTATCTGTTCCGCCCCTAGGTCGGTCGTACTGGGGCGCGGGTGCTCCGAAAGTTGGCGAACAGCCCAAGAGGATGCTCCTGACAAAGCCGGCGCAAGCGAGGGAGCTCTGCAGGTGATCTTCGTGTTCGACGGATCCAGAGGGGTTCAACAAAAGCGACCGCATTACGCTGTGACGGTACCTGCAGATGGAATGTGAGTACAACCATGAACCACGCGATGTCGAGGCGTGGTGGCAGTACTACTCGCGGCACAGCATGCCCTATCGGCTCAACTACTGGCTCAGTGCGGCTCTCATAGCTGGAAGTGGCGCGTGGGCGGGTACTAGGATTGGCCTCACCTTCCAGACCAGCCCAATCGCTCTCGGCTTACTTGGCCTACTCGCCGGTTGGGGCCTCGCAGTTGCCGTTGCCAGAGCGTGGATCCACGCGTCCGTGGTCGCCATAGCCAAGACCCAAGCCGGACAGCTCCAATTCGGGCGTCACCGACTCAGTCTCGGTGTCGACGGAATTCGAGAAGAAGGACCCTCGGCAGTCCACATGCACGAATGGAGAGCCGTCGAAGGTTTGCGGGAAACGGCTGACCATTTCTTCCTTGTCGTTGGAGGAGGTTTTGCGTACGCGATTCCGAAGCGGGGACTGGCGCCTGACGATGCCGCCGCGATCAAGGCGAGCGTGGCGACCTACCTGGCGAAAGGCGGAACCGTCGAACTTGGAGCTGACAAGCCACAGCTGTGATCTCGGCCGGCCGGGGCCGGCTTGCAGCTCAACCCCGGTGTTATACGAGCATTCTGTGAAGAACGAGAGAGACCCCTTGGGGGGCTGGTACATTTCGACTTTCCTTGTTCTCCTGCCCGCCTTCTGGTGGTTCGTGGGAGCGGTCCCCGCCTGGTTTCAACTGGGTTGGGATCACGATCCTCGGTTCTACACCGTGTATTGGCCTGGGCTGATCGTCACGCAGTGGTGGCTTTCATGGCCCGATCCCGGCTACGCCTTCGTGGTCCAGAACGCGGCTGTCGCCATCTGCGGCTGCGCTCTGGCCGCCCTTCCGCTAGCGCGATTGCACTGGTGGCGTGGCCACCCCCTCCCTCGGATGGTTGCAGCGGTTCTGAGCTTGGCGCTACCGTGGCTGATCTTTGGGGAGCCGGTCTACCTCGTGCGGATCTTCTTCACGGCCTACGCCGTTTGTGTCCTGGTGGGTGGGCTTGCGCCGTTCAGCGCACAAGGGCGCGGCGCTCTACTCGGCGTGGCCCTCGCGCTTGGGGTTACTTTGGCTGCACAGTGCTTCGAGTCGTGGGCGTGGCCATATTCCGGTGCCCTGCTTGCAGCCTTCGTGCTCCTCGGATATGCGACGGTCCGAGGCCTTTTAGGAAGACCTGGGTTCGTATAACAAGGCGTTGCAGGTGACGAGGCCTTCGTAGAATGTAGCCTCGCAGCTGAACGCGGTGTTGGGCTGACATCGAATAGGAGGTTATGGGCGCCGTGAAAGGGTGCGGCGAGCAGGTTCAATCTACGTTTCGACGCTTTGCGTTCCTCTACGCGGTTCTCATCGCTCTGTCTGTTGCCGCGGCTTTTGCTTTCCTCAATCCGATCTACTGGTGGTGGGTCGAGCGTTTCGAAGGCCCTCTCCTTCAGAGCGAGTTCGGCTTCACTGCGGAGCGCCGAACTATCCCGTTCGGTGGTGCCACCTACTCTGCCCTTGTCATCGTGAGCGTCGCACAAGGAGGTAGGTTCGAACGCGCCGGCGTGCGATCCGGAGATACGACAGCCTGTCTCTACCACAGCCCAGCGGAACTATGGAGTCACCTCCTTGCAGCCCGTCACGGTCAGCCGACTCGCTTCAAGGTCCTGTCGTACAGCGACCTCGCGAGGGGCTGCGAGGGTTCCCGCACAGTGTCTATGAACGAGGGGCTTAGGTGAGGCTGTACAACCGGGAAGATACCTAACCGAATGTCCGGGGACATGGCTAACACTCCCCGCGGCCAGCGCGCTTCGCGCGCGCTTTCTCGGGCACACTCGGGCTTCCGCCCTCGTATGCACACGACACGCCGCTACTGCGGCAAGAAATTCAACGGCCAAGGGCACTTACCTGCGCCCCTCCAGCGCCCCTGGCGACCTAACGGTCTGACCCCCAAGTTCTTGCGAGCGCCCCTGAGAGGTCGACGGTCTATGCTGGTAGGTGGTCTCAGGCATTAGAAGCCGCGAAGGCTCGGACCGGCGAATCAAAGTCACCGCTCCATTCGCACACTCGGCGCGCTGCAACCCAGTTGCAACCCATGGCGCCACGAACGCTCTGCCTCGCCTTTGCTTGGCTGTGTAAGTCCTTGAAGGACTGGAGCCGGCGCTCGGGATTGAACCGAGGACCTGCTGATTACGAATCAGCTGCTCTACCGCTGAGCTACGCCGGCAGGATCAAGCCGAATTCCACTTGGCCTTAAGCAACGAATCCTAGCAGAAGGCCGGGGCGAACGACAGCCCGGGTGCTGGTTTGGACACCTGCGCACGGGCCGCCTGGAAATGAGAAAAAACTTGCCTTGGACGGTAGTTACTGCAATAATGTTAAAGCTTTGTCGAAAGGGGGAGTCGTGACACGAACCCTGGTCTTGACGGTGACAGGGGCCCTGGCCACGGGCCTACTGGCGGCCGCCTGCCAAACTACCTTCACCGAGGAACTGCCGACGCGGGCGCTCATTACCGTGCCGCCCGCACCCCTTCCCGTCATCACGAGCCCGGCACCCACACCCGCCCCGAAGCCCACTGCTGCCCCGGCTCCCGCTCCCGCTCCAACCCCCGCTCCCGGTCCCACTCCCACTCCCAATCCAGCGCCGGTATCCGGGAGCTGCCAGCTTCCCCGCAGCCCCGGCACCAACACCTGCGTTTCGACGAGCGCATCGTTCATGAGCGATGTCCAGAGCGCCATCGACCAGCTCGTCAAGCAACAGCCGGATATCTTCAACCTGAACGATAAGAAGTGTGACAACTGTTACCGCGTTCTCTACGCGGACCGCTTCGGCCAAGGAATGGTCTCGATCCTTGGACAGCGCGGTCTCTGCGCGATCTACGACGGAGCCGAACTCGGGGTCAAGAACACGAACACTTTCGACGACCAGTACGCTATTGTCAGTTCCGCAGGTTATCTCCGGCGGGGCGACGGGACTTACGTGTCGACGTGCAGGCCCTCTTGGTTTTGAGGGGCGCCCAATAGCGCTTCCCGTACCGTCGCGGCATGGCCTAAACATCTCAGCCGGGGGGACTTGCCTCCCACGCGGGCGGCCTTTACTTCACTAGGGCCTTCTGTTAAAGTCCCGGCCGCTGGGACGTTCCTGAGGAAGTCGTCGCCTGAACCCAGCAGGAGACCCTATTGCCCACCGGCCCCCTCGACAGCAGTTTCTTGGCCGCCCATTCCGTCATTCTCAGCTTTCTGTTCATGGTCGTGGGCCTCCTGGCCTTCACCCTTGTCCTCTGGTGGGTGATCCGCCCCTCGCGATTTAGTGAAGAGAAGCTCACAACGTACGAGTGCGGCGAGAACCCCAGTGGCCCCGCCTGGATCCAGTTCAATATCCGCTTTTACGTCTTCGCCCTGATCTTCATCATCTTCGACGTGGAGGCCGTCTTCCTGCTTCCCTGGGCGGTTGTGTTCCGGGAGCTGGGGGTGCTAGCGTATGTGGAGGGCCTTGTCTTCATCGCTATCCTCGTGGTCGCCCTCGCCTATGTCTGGCGCAAAGGCGATCTCGAGTGGGTGCGGGCGGAAGACAGGAGCTGAAGCGGCTATGCCCGAGGTCAAGGGGCTGATCCAGAACCGGTTCGCCGATGGCGTCGTCACGACCACGGTCGACAACCTGATCAACTGGGCCCGTAAGTCAAGCCTTTGGCCCATGACCTTCGGCCTTGCCTGTTGTGCGATCGAGATGATGGCCACCGGGGGGACTCGCTACGATTGGGACCGCTTCGGTCTCATCCCCCGTGGAACGCCGCGACAAAGCGACCTCATGATCGTCGCCGGCACCGTCACCCTCAAGATGGCCACGCGGGTGAAGCGGCTCTACGAGCAGATGGCGGAGCCGAAGTATGTGATCTCCATGGGCTCGTGCGCCAACAATGGAGGCCCCTACTGGCGGCACGGTTACCACGTCCTGAAGGGTGTGGACGAGGTGGTGCCGGTGGATGTCTACGTGCCCGGCTGTCCGCCCCGGCCCGAGGCCCTGCTGTACGGCATCATGAAGCTTCAAGAGAAGATCCAGGAAGACCGCGTGCTGCGGCGCAAGGGGGAGACTCTGGGCAGCTTGGCCGGCGCCTCCATGGCCCCCGAGGCCGTCAAGTAGCTCGATGGACGCCAAGGCCGTCCACGAGCGGCTCAAGCAGAAGTTCGGCGAGAAGATCACGGGCGCCAATCTCGAGGCCGCGAGCCCTTTCGCCGTGGTGGCGGTAGAAGCCATCGAGGAGGTCGCGGTTTTTTGCAAGGCGGATCCCGACCTGGCCTTCGACAATCTCATGTGCCTGGCCGGGGTTGACTTTCCAAAGGAGACGCCGGCGCGGATGGAGGTGGTCTACCACCTGCTCTCCTACCCCCACGGCCATACCTTCGCACTGAAAGTCCACGTCCCCCGCGATAGCCCCGCCGTCCCCACCGTGGAGAACGTGTGGGGCGTGGCGAACTGGCACGAGCGCGAGGCCTACGACCTTCTGGGCATCGTGTTCACCGGACACAGCGACCTGCGGCGCATCCTCTTGCCAGACGACTGGGTGGGCCACCCCCTGCGCAAGGACTGGACCGACCCCGACTTCTACAATGGGATGCATGTTAAGCCGACGCCGCAGATGGCGGATAGGGCGATGGGAGGGGAGAAGATTGGCGTAGGGCCCTTCGACTTCACGCCCCCGAACGCCCACATCGCAGATTGAGCATGGCCAGCGAACACAGAGCCGCCGACTACGCCTGGGACGTCGGAGAGATCGACACTGACGAGATGATCCTCAACATGGGGCCGCAGCACCCGGCTACCCATGGCGTGCTCCGCATCGAGCTCCGCACCGACGGTGAGGTCGTCAAGGCGGCACGCCCCCACATCGGATATCTGCATCGCTGCTTCGAGAAGCATGCGGAGAACGTCGACTACCCCGGGGTCATTCCCTACACCGACCGCATGGACTACGTGGCCTCCATGGGCAACTCGCTGGGCTATGCCTTGGCGGTCGAGAAGCTAATGGGGATCGAGGTCAGCCCCTACGTCCAGATCATCCGCGTGATCGTGGCCGAGCTGCAGCGGATTGCCTCGCACTGCGTGGCCGTGGGCACCTACGGGATGGACATCGGGGCCTTCACCCCCTTTCTGCACCTGCTCCGGGACCGGGAGAAGATCCTGGATCTCTTCGAGTGGACCTGCGGGGCGCGACTTCTCTACAACTACAACTGGGTGGGGGGCGTGAGCCACGACCTACCGGAGGGCTTCCCGCGCGCGTGCCGCGACTTCCTCCGGGAGTTCGACGCCATCACCTTCCCGGAGCTGATGGAGCTCCTGATCGGCAACAAGATCTTTGTCAAGCGCACGGCGAACATCGGCGTCTGCCCGGTGCCCCTGGCCGTTTCCTTCGATCTGACCGGTCCCAACCTGCGCGGCAGCGGGGTCCCCCGCGACCTGCGCAAGGACGCGCCCTACTGCGGCTACCAGAACTACGACTTCGCGGTCTGCCTCGGAAAGGGGGACTACGGCCCCACCGGCTCCTGCTTCGACCGGAACCTCGTCCGCGCCCGGGAGATGGCGGAGAGCTCCAAGATACTCCACCAGGCCGTGGAAGCCCTGGAGAAGACGGAGAAGACCGACGTCCACGAGAAGGTGCCCAAGCGCGTGAAGCCCGCGGCGGGGGAGATCTACTTCCGGACGGAGGCCCCCCGCGGACAGCTCGGCTACTACATCGTCGCCGACGGAACGGGTGTGAACCCCTATCGCGTGAAGGTGAAGAGTCCCTGCTTCACGGCCATGAGCGTCTTCCACATCCTTGCCCGGGGGATGATGATCGCCGACATCATAGCTCTCATCGGGTCGCTGGACATCGTCCTCGGAGAAATCGACCGCTGATGGAGTTCACCTACGGCCTCCTCACAGGCTTGATCCCGGGACTGGCAGGGGCCCCTTCCTGGGTCTTGGTGGCCCTGGGCGGCCTCATCCCCGCCTTCATCACCTTCAACTTCGTGGGGCTGGGCCCGATCATCTACGTCTACGCCGAGCGCAAGATCTCCGCCTTCATGCAGGACCGCCTGGGGCCCATGCGGGTGGGGCCGTACGGTTTGCTCCAGACCATCGCCGACGCCATCAAGCTGCTTTTCAAGGAAGCGATCTTCCCGGCCGGGGTGGACAAGCTCTTGTTCTTGGTCGCCCCCATCATCGTGGTCACGGGCTCCTTTCTCCCCTTCGTGGTCATCCCCTGGGGGGCGCGGCTTCAGGCCGTGGACCTGAACGTCGGCGTCTTCTACGTGAGCGCGGTTTCGAGCCTGGCGACCGTGGGGCTCATCATGGCCGGTTGGGCCTCCGACAATAAGTACGCTCTCTTCGGAGCCATGCGTTCGGCGGCCCAGATCGTTTCCTACGAGATCCCCTCCGTCATGGCCCTCCTCACGGTGGTGATGATGGCCGGGAGTCTCTCTCTCCAGGACATCGTGCGCGGGCAGGCAGGCGGCCTCCAAAACTGGTACCTGTTCCGATACTTCCCCCTGATGCCAATCGCCTTCTTGACCTTCTTCACGGCCGGGCTCGCGGAATGCAACCGGACGCCCTTCGACATCCCGGAAGCGGAGAGCGAGCTCGTGGCCGGTTTTCATACCGAATACAGCGGCTTCTTCTTCGCCATGTTCTTCCTCGCTGAGTACACCGAGATGTTCGTCATCTCGTCGGTGGCCTCCGTACTCTTCCTGGGCGGCTTCCACGCCCCCCATCCGAGCCTCCAAGCCATCGGGGCTCTCGGCCTGGGCTGGTTCTGGCTGCTTCTTAAGGCGTGGTTCCTGATCTTCGTGATGATGTGGCTGCGATGGACCCTGCCCCGGCTCCGCGTGGATCAGCTCATGCACGTGGCCTGGAAGGTGCTGCTCCCCATCTCGTTCGTGCTGGTGGTCGTGGTGGGGGGGCTGGTCTTGAAGTGGCCCGCCGGCTTCCCCTGGGACCGCTGGGTCGGCTGGCCCATCACGTTAGTCCTCATGGGATTCCTGATCGTAGGTATGATCCGCGCGATCAGCTGGAGCCGGCGACGTACGGAGGAGCTGCTGGCATGAAGCGTTGGTTCACGGACCTCTGGGAAGGCTTCTGGACCGTCGTCATCGGCATGAAGGTCACCTGGCGTCACCTCTTCACGCGCAGCGTGACCCTGCAGTACCCGGACGTGAAATGGCAGCTTCCGCCCCGCACGCGGATGCGCCTCTTCATGAAGTACGAGGACTGCATCGGCTGCGGGCAATGCGTGCGCGCCTGCCCCGTGAGCTGCATCTACCTGAAAGCGGACAAGCGGCCCACGACCGAGCCCGCCATTTTCGCGGCGAACGGCCAGCCCATCAAGCTCGACGTGCACGTGTTCGACATCGACATGTCGCTCTGCTGCTACTGCAACCTGTGCACGTACCCCTGCCCGACCGACTGCATCTATATGACGCCGGAATACGAGTTCGCCACCACCGACCTCACCCATCACCTCTACCACTTTGCCAAGAAGGACGCGAAGTTCTTGACCCTGAACCCCAAGGCCGCGGCCGCGCCCCCCAAGCCCGCGCCGCCCGCTCCCCCCGCAGCGCCTGCCCCCCAGGCGCCGCCCTCCCCACCGCCGGCGAGCCCGGCCGGAGCCTGAAATGGGGACTGTTTTGGGGGCCTCGTCGCCGGTGAGCGGCAACGCCGCGCTCGCCAAGCCCCGGGAGCAAAGGGGATGAGGGGATGACGGCGGAAGCCGCGGTTTTCTGGCTGTTCGCGCTGATCACGGTGGGGTCGGCGGCGGTGGTGGTTCTGGCCCGCAGCCTCATTTATAGCGCCTTCGCCCTCCTCTTCACCTTCTTTGGGGTGGCCGGCCTCTACGTGATGCTGGGAGCGGATTTCTTGGCCGCCACGCAACTCCTCATATATGTGGGCGGGATCCTGGTTCTGCTGCTCTTCGGGGTAATGCTCACCCACAAGCTCTACGACCTCGACCTCAAGAGCGAGGTCACCCAGTTCCTGCCGGGGCTGATCGTGGCCGTGGGCCTGTTTACCGTCCTCACCGCCACCGCGGTCAGGACGAAGTGGGCGGGAGGCCCCCCCCACCTCCCCGCTTACACCACCAAGACCATAGGGGAGATGTTCATGGGCACCTTCCTGCTCCCCTTCGAGGCTGCTTCCGTGCTCCTGCTGGTCGCCCTCATTGGCGCGGCCATGATCGTCCGCCGAAAGAGAGACGCCTGAGTGCCCCCGAGGATTGGATGATCACCCTCCAGCATTACCTGGTCGTCTCCGCCGCTCTCTTCTCCCTGGGCATGCTCGGTGTCCTCACCCGTCGGAACGCGGTGAACGTGCTCATGGGAGTGGAGCTGATCCTGAACTCGGCCAACGTCAACCTGGTGGCTTTCTCCCGCTACGCGGCCGGCAACCTCAATGGCCAGCTCTTCGCCGTCTTCGTGATCGTGATCGCGGCGGCGGAGGTGGCGGTGGCCCTGGCCATCGTGCTCACCCTCTATCGGCTACGCCACAGCCCGAACCTGGATGAAGCGGACATCCTCAGGGGCTAGCGCGGTGAAGAAAGCCTGCCACGAGCGCGGCCAGCGCCGAGTCGGGTCGGGGCTTCCGGGTCCGCGGGCTCGGCGGCGGAGCTCTCCCTGCGTGCGTCGGTGAAGACTAGGGGGGTCGGCCAGCATGGATGACGTCCTCAGGAGCCTCGCCCGCTTTGGTCCGGAGATGGTCCTCACCGGCGCCCTCCTCCTGGTGGTGCTGGTGGATGCGAGCGGAGTGCGCGGGCGCAACCGGGTGAACCACTTCCTGACCGTGGCCGCTTTCATTGCGGCTCTGGCCCTCTGCTTTCCGCTCTATGAGCGCGGCCATTCCGGGCCCATCTTCAGCGGCATGCTGGTCGTGGACCCCATGGCCGTTTTCTTCAAGATCATCTTGATCGGCGCCTCCCTGCTGGTGGTGCTCAGCTTCACCTTCCGCAACTCCCGCGAGCTGGCCGGCCTCGGCCAAGGCGAGTTCTACTCCTTGCTCCTGGCCGTCACCCTCTCCAACATGCTCATGGCCGCGGCCAACGACCTCGTCATGCTCTACCTGGCCCTGGAGATGGTCTCCATCACCTCCTACGTCATGGTCGCGTACATGAAGGGGGACCGCATGTCGAACGAGGCCTCCCTGAAGTACATCCTGTTCGGGGCGGTCTCCACGGGGGGGATGCTCTACGGCTTGTCGCTTCTCTACGGGTTGACGGGGGCCACCAGCCTCCCCCGCATCCAGGAGTTCCTGGCCGGCGGCCTAACCGAGGGCAACCGC
>DATMQU010000182.1:0-4467 GCA_035566715.1 Vicinamibacteria bacterium | reverse complement strand
CGCGCGCGCGGCCCGTCTCGGGGTCGACGTCCACCACCGCCGCGGCCAGGCGGGGGTCTCCCTTGGCCGTCTCGAAGCGGGTAGGCATGCCGGTCAGGAAGCGGTGGATGATCGTGTCCTTCTCCACCCCGATCACGGAGTCGTAGGGGCCGGTCATGCCCAGGTCGCTGCAGTAGGCGGTGCCCTTGGGGAGCAGGCGGTGGTCGCAGGTGGGGACGTGGGTGTGGGTGCCCAGCACCGCCGAGACCCGCCCGTCCAGGTAGTAGCCGATGGCCATCTTCTCGGACGTGGCCTCGCCGTGGATGTCCACGATGATGACCGCGGCCTCCTTGCGCAGGCGCTCGACCTCCGCGAGGCCCTTCCGGAAGGGGTCGTCGAGGGCGCCGTTCATGAAGACCCGGCAGCTCAGGTTGAGCGTGGCCACGGGCACGCCCGAGCGCTTCCCCTTGCCCACGTGGGAGCCCCGGCCGGGCTGGCCCTCGGGGTAGTTCAAGGGGCGGAGGAGCTGGGGGATGAGGTCCACGATCCCGATGATCTCCTTCTTGTCCCAGATGTGGTTGCCGGAGGTCATGCAGTCGATGCCCAGGTCCAGGAGCTCGTCACACACCTCCTTGGTGACCCCGAAGCCGCCGGCCGCGTTCTCCACGTTGGCGATGCAGTAGTCGATGTCGTGCTTCTTGAAGACGAGGGGGAGCCCCTTCTTGAGGATGGCCCGGCCCGGGCTCCCCACCACGTCGCCGATGACGAGAATGTTCATCACCCTCCCTTGACCTCGCCGCCCGGGGGCGACGAATCCGCGAGAGTAACGCCCGCGGGGGGGCGAGGTCAAATGCTACAATTCCGCGGCGATCCCGGGCCATGGAACTCTCCCTCAAGCTCCTAGCTCTGGCCGGCGCCGCCACCGCCGACGGCGGCGCGGAGGTGCGGCGCCACCTCCGCCTCCTCCTGGAGGAGGCGGCCCCGTTCGACGCGGGGGAGATCCTCCTCCGGCAGGAAGACAGGCTCGAGCGCTGGAGCCTGGAGCAGGGCGAGGAGGGGCCGATCGGGGAAGAGGACCTCCTCGACCACGTGCGCTCCTTGGGGACGCCCTTCCGCCTCGATAACCTGGAGGAAGCGGGGGCCTTCCCGTTGACCCGCGCGCAGATGATCGCCCGCGGGCTCGGCTCGCTCCTCGCCCTCCCCCTCGGCGGGGGAGCGGGGCCCGACGGCGTCCTCCTCATCGCCCGGCGGCACGGCTGGGCCTTCGTGGGGGCCTCGCTCCACGCGCTCGAGCCCCTGGCCGCGATGGCGGGCCTCGCGCTCCAGCACGCCCTCTCCCTCACCTCCCTGAAGGCGCGCGCGGACGCCTTGGAGGCCGCGGCCTTGCCGGACGCGCTCGCCCGCACGCAGCGGGAGCTCGCCTTGACGCAGCAGGCGCTGGAGGCGGCGCTGCAAGCGGCGGGGGAGGAGCGAGCGGCCGGCGAGGCGGCGACGCGACGGGCGGGGGGGGCGGAGGCCGCCCACCGGGAGGCGGAGAGCGCGCGCGACATCCTCGCCGCTCAAAAGGAGGGGCTCCGGGCCGAAGCCGCGGAGCGGGAGGGAGAGCGCGACCGTGCCCGCGCGGAGCTCGCCGCGGTCCGGGAGGCCCTCGAGGAGGCCTTGGCGAGCGGGGAGGCGGCCGCGGCTCGGGTCCGCGAGCTCGAGGAGGAGCTCCACACGGGCGCGGCCCTGCGCGCCGGGCTCCACGCGGAGCTGGACCAGGAAAGGAAGAAAACCGAGGGCCAGGCCGCGGAGCTCGATGCCCTCCGCCGCGAGCTCGAGGAGCAGCGGGCGGTGGCCGCCTCGGCCGCCCGCCTGCAGGCGGAGCTTCAAGACCAGCGCGCGCTCGGGGAGCGCCTGCAGGCGGAGGCGGAGGCCGCCCGGAGCGAGCTTCTGGCGGGCCGGTTGGAGCTCGAGAGGCTCCGCGGGGCGGCGGGGGAGGCGGAGGCGGCCCGGGCGGAGGCGGAGGGGCGGCGGGAGCAGCTGGCCGCGGAGCTCCAGGAGACGAGGGGCGCGCGCGAGGCCCTGCGGGCCGCCCTCGACGAGCAGCAGGCCTCAATCGACGCGCTGGATACGGAGCTCAAGAGGACGCAGCAGGAGCTGCAATCGGCGCGCGAGGAGCAGGCGCAGGAGCGCGCGGCCGCAGAGGAGACCCGCACCGCGCTCGCCGCGGCCGTGGCTCGGGCCCAGGAGCTCGAGGTGGACCTGGCGGCGGCGGCCGCCTCGCGGGAGGCCCTTGCCGCTCGAGCCGAGCGTTGGCGGGCGGCCGCGCGCGCGGCCGCGGCCCCTTCCGCCCCGGGGCGGCCGCCCGGGCCGGCCAAGCGGAAGCGTCCCCCGCACCGCCGGCCCTCTCCGGGGCGCGGCTAGCGTTAGACCGTTACCGGCTTGATCCGGGGCTTGGGGGAGAACGTCCCGGGGGGTGTCTTCTGGCCCGCCCCCGCCGCGCTCCGCGACTCCAGGGGCGGGATCAGGGCCAGCTTCAGGACCTCGTCCACCTCGTCCACCAGGTGGAACTCGAGCCCGCGCTTCAGGTGCGGGGAGACCTCGTCCAGCTCCTTCTTGTTGAGGCGGGGGCAGACGAGGGTGGTGATCCCGGCCCTCCGGGCGGCCAGGAGCTTCTCCTTCAGGCCGCCGATGGGGAGCACGTTCCCCCGCAGCGTGATCTCGCCCGTCATGGCCAGGGATCGGCGCACCGGGCGGTTCGTGAAGACGGAGATCATGGCGGTGGCGATCGTGATCCCCGCCGAGGGCCCGTCCTTGGGGATCGCCCCCTCCGGCACGTGGACGTGCAGGTCGTGGCTGGAGAAGAAGTCCTCCCTGATCCCGTATTGGCGGGCCCGGGTGCGCGCGAAGGACAGCGCGGCGTGGGCCGACTCCTTCATCACCTCCCCGAGCTGGCCGGTCAGCGTGAGGGTGCCCTTGCCCCGCATGGCGGTGGCCTCCACGAAGAGCACGTCGCCCCCGGTGGCCGTCCAGGCGAGGCCGGTCGCGATCCCCACCGCGTCCTTCTTGAGGATCTCCTCGGGGAGGATCTTGGGCGCGCCCAGATATTTGGTGAGGGAGGTGGGGGTGACCCGGACCGTTCCCGCCTGGCCCTCCGCGACCCGGCGCGCGACCTTGCGCGCGATGGAGGCGACCTCCCGCTCCAGGTTCCTTAGGCCCGCCTCCCTGGTGTAGGAGTTGATGAGCGACCTTAAGGCCCGATCGGTGAAGACCAGCTGCTCGGGGGTGATGCCGTGCTCCTCGAGCTGCTTGGGGACGATGTGGCGCTTGGCGATCTCCAGCTTCTCGTCCTCCGTGTATCCGGGGAGGCGGATCACCTCCATGCGGTCCAGGAAGGCGGGCTGGATGGTGTCGGTGAGGTTGGCGGTGGTGATGAACATCACGTTGGAGAGGTCGAAGGGCACGCCCAGATAGTGGTCCCGGAAGGAGTTGTTCTGCTCCGGGTCCAGGACCTCGAGCAGGGCCGAGGAGGGGTCGCCGCGGAAATCGGCCCCGATCTTGTCCACCTCGTCCATCATAAAGACCGGGTTGTTGGCGCCCGCCTGGTGGATCCCCTGGATGATGCGCCCGGGCATGGAGCCGACGTAGGTGCGGCGGTGCCCGCGGATCTCCGCCTCGTCCTTGACCCCGCCCAGGGAGAGGCGGATGAACTTCCGCCCCAGGGCGCGGGCGATCGACTTGCCGAGGCTGGTCTTGCCCACCCCCGGGGGGCCCACGAAGCAGAGCAGGGGCCCCTTCATCTTGTCCTTGAGCTTGCGCACGGCCAGGTACTCGACGATCCGCTCCTTCACCTTCTCCAGGCCGTAGTGGTCCTCGTCCAGGATCTTCTGCGCCTCCACGAGCTCCAGGTTGTCCTTGGTGGACCGGCCCCAGGGGAGGGTGACCATCCAGTCCAGCCAGTTGCGCAGGGTCGCCGTCTCCGCGGAGTCGGGGTGCATGCGCTCCAGCTTCTTGAGCTGCCGCTCCACCTCCTCCAGGACGGGCTTCGGCATCTTGGCCTTCCCGGCTTTCTCCCTCAGGCCCGCGATCTCCTCCCCCAGCTCGTTGCCCTCCCCGAGCTCGGTCTGGATGGCCTTCATCTGCTGGCGCAGGAAGAACTCGCGCTGGCTCCTGTCCATCTCCCCCTTGGCCTGGGAGGAGATCTCCTGCTGCATGGTCAGGACCTCCAACTCCTTGGCCATGAGCTCGTGCACGCGGCGGAGGCGGTCCACGGGGTCGAGGGCCTCCAGGATCTCCTGCGCGCCCTCCACTTTGAGGTCCAGGTTGCTGGCGGTGAGGTCGGCCAGGCGCCCCGGCTCCTCCATGTTGGTGGCGATGACGATCACCTCCGGGGAGATGGGCTTGCCGAGGTTGGTGGACTTCTCGAGGGCGGCCTTCACGTTGCGCATCAAGGCCTCGACCTCGAGCTTGCCCTTGTCCGCGGCCTCCGGCTCCGTCACGGCCTGG
>DATMQU010000181.1:0-3938 GCA_035566715.1 Vicinamibacteria bacterium | reverse complement strand
GTCCCCCCGCCGCCCGTGAAGGCGAAGCTCGAGAGCTGCTTCTCGACCTCGTCGTTGTGGCAAGAGGGGCAGCTCACGGCTTCGCCCCAGGCCCGCACGTACGTCTCGAAATGGTGGTCGCAGTGGGCGCAGACGTACTCGTAGATGGGCATGACCTACCTCGCGACCTTGCTGCCCATCTCCTTCTTGGCCTTCTCCCAGTCCTCGAGGAAGCGCTTCAGGCCGGCGTCGGTCAGGGGGTGCTTGAGGAGAGCGGAGAAGACGCTCATGGGCATGGTCCCGATGTGGGCCCCCATCTTGGCCGCCTCCACCACGTGCATGGGGTGGCGGAGGCTGGCGGCCAGGACCTCGCACTCGAAGCGGTAGTTATTGAAGATGGTGAGGATGTCCCTCACCAGCTCCATGCCGGGGGTGGCCACGTCGTCCAGCCGGCCCACGAAGGGGGAGACGAAGCGGGCCCCCGCCTTGGCGGCCAAGAGGGCCTGGGTGGGAGAGAAGATCAGGGTCATATTGACCCGGTGACCCTCGGCGGTGAGGGCCCGCGTGGCCTTCAGCCCCTCGGGGATGCAGGGGCACTTGACCACGATGTTCTTGTGGACCTTGGCCCAGTGCCGGCCTTCCCGCACCATCCCCTCCGCGTCGGTGGCCACCACCTCGGCGGATATGGGCCCGTCCACGGTCTTGCAGATCTCGAGCAGGATCTCCTCGGGGTCCCCGCTCTCCTTGGCCAGGAGGCTCGGATTCGTGGTGATGCCGTCGATCACCCCCAGGGTCGCGGCTTCGCGGATCTCTTTAAGGCTCGCCGTATCCAGAAAGATCTTCATGGCATCCCCAAGAATTAGTTCCGAAACAATGGAGGGTTTACCCCTCCCCCCCGCTCGCGCTGACAAGGGGGGGCACGGACCCCAAGGCCCGTGCGTCTGAGGAGATGATATCCCCAAATATCGCGCCGCAGGCAGGCGGGCCGCCCCCACAAGTGCTGTAAACACCATACTTGCGCCGCGGGCCAGTGAGACCGCACGCCCATTGGACGCGAGCGGCATCCCGTTTCCCGGACCGGTCATCCGCCATCCCGGACGGACCGCACAAGCACACCCGGGAAGTCCTTCTGTTGCTTCGCGCGCTCGCCTGGCAACGCCCTTGCTAAGCCAATAGGACATGCCGACCGGGAATCGTTCGAAGAGGGTGGTGAGAACGCTGGGGGTCCTCATCCTCGGCCTCGCTTTCGTGGCCCGCCTGGAGTCTCAGCCGAGCGATACCCACGGCACCTTCAAGGTCATCGTGAACGCCAAGGTCAGCGGCGGTAGTCTCGCCCGCGACGTGCTGGCCCAGGTCTATCTCGGAAGGGTCCAGCGCTGGGGCGACGGCACTCCCATCGCCGCCCTGGACCTTTCCGGCACGTCTCCCCTCCGGCGGGCGTTCTGCGAGGAGGTCCTCGGCATGTCGATGGAAGCGGTGAGGTTCTACTGGCTGCAGACCGTGTCCTCCACCGGCAAGCGGCCTCCCCTCACCAGGCCATCCGACGAGGACGTCATAGCCTTCGTCGCCAGCAAGCCGGGCGGGGTCGGGTACGTCTCCTCCGCGACACCCCTTCCGGAAACGGTGCGGGAAGTCACTCTTCACTAAGAGCGTCCGCATGCCCACGTGACGGGAGGGCACCGCTCCTTCACCGTGACGCTCCCCTCGAGGCGCGGCGGCCGCGGGCTGGCGAGAGCCAAAAGAGACCGGGCCGGCCGGGCTTCCTGCGCACCTCGCCGCGAGCGACGGGTATCATTCGCCCGATGGACCTGGCTATCGTTGGCGCGAAGATCTGGACGGGGAACCCCAAAAAGCCCGAGGCCGAGGCCCTGGGCATCTCGGGCTCGAGGATCGTGGCCGTGGACACCACGGCCGGGATCCTCGCTCGGGCCGAACCCCGCACCCGGAGGATCGACGTCGGCGGCAAGCGCGTGGTCCCCGGCTTCAATGATGCCCACGTGCACTTCTACATGGGCGGTGACTCCCTCGCCGGCGTGGACCTGCGGGGAGCAACGTCCGCCCGCGAGCTCCGCGACCGCCTGGCCGCCTTCGCCGAGACGCTCCCGAAGGGGGAGTGGATCCTGCACGGCAGCTGGGACCACGAGGCCTGGACGCCCCCCCGGCTGCCGACCCGCGAGCTGATCGACGACGCGACCCCCCACCACCCCGTTTGGGTGAGCCGGCTGGACGGCCACATGGCGCTCGCCAACACGCTCGCCATGAAGAGGGCGGGCGTCGATCACGATGCGGCCGATGTGGCGGGCGGCGAGATCGTCCGCGACGGCCACGGCCGGCCCACGGGCGTCTTCAAGGACGCGGCCCAGAACCTAGTGGATCGGGTGATCCCGCTCCCCTCTCGGGAGCGGGTGCTCAAGGCGATCCGGGCCGCCCAGGCGCTGGCCGCCCGCAACGGCGTCACCAGCGTGCAGGACATGGGCGTTCTCGGCACCCACGGCGCGGAGACCATGGTCGAGGTGGTGAGAGCCTATCAGGGCCTGCTCCGCGCGGGGGAGCTCACGGTGCGCGTCTCCGCCCACCTGCCCCTCCCCGAGTGGCGGCGGCTGGACGACGCCGGGCTCCGGGCGGAGGATGGAGGCGAAGCCCTGCGGGTCGGTGCCGTCAAGAGCTTCCTCGATGGCTCGCTCGGCTCGACGACGGCGTGGTTCCACGAGCCCTACGCCCACGCGCCCACGTCCTGCGGAACGCCCAGCGACGAGCTCCTCGACCCCGAGCGGCACTACCGCAACATGCGCGACGCGGACGCCGCGGGCCTGCGGATCGCGCTGCACGCGATCGGTGACCGGGCCAACGGCGTCGCCCTCGACCTCTGGCGGCGGCTCGCCGCCGACAACGGGCCGCGCGACCGCCGTCCCCGCATCGAGCACGCCCAGCACTTGCGGCCCTCGGACGTCGCGCGCTTTGCCGCGGGCGGGGTGATCGCGTCGATGCAGCCTTATCACTGCCTGGACGACGGCCGCTGGGCGGAGAAGCGCATCGGCGCCGAGCGGGCCCGATCGAGCTACGCCTTCCGATCGCTCATCGACGCGGGCGCGGTCCTGGCCTTCGGGTCGGACTGGTCGGTCGCGCCCCTGAACCCGCTGCTGACCATTTACGCCGCCGTGACGCGGCGGACTCTCGACGGGCAGCATCCCGAGGGCTGGGTCCCCGAGCAGAAGGTGAGCGTGAGGGAGGCGGTGCGCGCCTGCACCTATGGGGGCGCCTACGCGTCGGGCGAGGAGGGGCTCAAGGGCACGCTCGAGCCCGGCAGGCTGGCGGATCTGGTGGTGCTCAGCGACGATATCTTCTCGATCGACCCCGTGGCCATCGGGGACGTCAGCGTGGACATGACGATCGTCGACGGAAGGGTCGTCTTCGAACGGTCGTGAGGCCTCGCCGGCCCGGCTTCAGGGACGGCTCGCCTCGGCGGGGTTCGAGGAGCCGCTCTCGTTGCCGGCCTTGTCCACCGCGGTCAGGGTGTACCGGTAGGCAACCCCCGGGGCCGCGCTCTTGTCTTCGAACCGGGTCTGCCCGCCGGGAACGGTGGCGACAAGGGTGGGCGCGGCGCCGGCCGCGGACCGGTAGAGGCGATAGACGTCCAGATCCGACTCCGGAGAGGGGCTCCAGGTGAGCTCGATCAGGCCCTCCCCCGCGAGGGCGGTGAGGCCCTCGGGGGGGGCGGGGGGCGTGATGTCCTTGACCAGAACACAGGCTTCCTCCGACGCCGCGCTCTCCACCACCGGCTCCGTGGACGCCACCGCCCGCACCACGTAGCACGCGGTCTGGTCGAGGGTGGCGCCGGGGTCCAGGAACTCGCGGGCCTCCGTGGGAAGCGGGAAGAGGGGACGGCCAAAGGCTCCGTTGCTCGGCCGGCGGTAGACCCAGAAGCCGCCCGCAAACGGGGGGGGCGTGGGCGCGGGGCT
>DATMQU010000180.1:0-8775 GCA_035566715.1 Vicinamibacteria bacterium | reverse complement strand
CCCCTTCGACCCCACCGGCACGATGATCGAGTTCTTGACCATCTGGGTCTTCATGAGGCCCAGGATTTCGGTGCGGAAATCGTCGTGGCGGTCGCTCCAGCGGATGCCGCCCCGGGCCACCCGCCCTCCCCGCATGTGGATACCCTCCAGGAGCCGGGAGTGGACGTAGACCTCGACCAGGGGCCGCGGGGAGGGCATCCCCTCCACGCGGCGGCTGTCCACCTTGATCGAGAATACGGGGCGCTCGGGCCGCTGGTAGACGTTGGTGCGCAGTGCGCAGCGCACGAGGTTGTCGAGGGCCCGAAGGATCTCGTCCTCGGTCAGGCTGCCCACGGCCTCCAGGGCTTTGCCCACTCCCGCCTCCGCGGTGACGATGGCGGCCTCCCGGTCGCCGGGGAGGTCGGGATCGAAGCGAGCCGAGAAGGCTTGGAAGAGGGCCCGCGCCACCCCGCTGTTCCGGAGGAGCACGCCGTTCACGGTGTCCGCGTTGTAGTAGAGGCGGACCTGCAGGAGGTGGTTGCGGAGGGTGCGCAGGACTTCCACGTCCCGCCAGCCCAAGCCCGCCTGGAGGATCAGGCCGTTCAAGGGGTCGTCCGCGGCCCGCTCCTCGTCGAGGGCGCGCAGGGCCCGCGCGAAGCGCTCCTCGCCCTCCAGCAAGGCGGCGATCCGCTCTGGCGTGGCTTCCATCTCGAAGCGGTAGAGGAAGCACTTGCGCCCCTCGGGCAGGGTCAAGGGGATGCGCAGCTCCTCGGTTACCGTGAGCCCGAGGTTGTGGAGGGTGCGCAGGATGTCGGTCAGGCCCAGGGCGCGCACCGAGTAGAGGTTGAGGGCCACCAACCCCGCGGAACGGGGGATGACGCGAATTTCCAGCCGCCCCTCCAGGTTCTCCAGGTGCCGTACGTCGTCCGGCACCTGCTCCGGGGGCGTGGACTCCCGGTAGAGTCCGCTGCGGCTCTCCAGCCGGATGTAGCGGCGGAAGAGCCGTCGGCCCTCCCTCTCTCCGAACTCCTTCTCCACGGCCGCCGCCACCCGGTCTTCCCAAGTGGTCACGAGGGGGGCGGTGAGCCGCTGGACCGCATCCGGCTCGATCGGATGGTCCAGCTTGGCGGCGTCGAAATAGAAGAGGAAGAGGGTCACGTTGCCGAGGTCGACCGAAGTCCCGAAGGAGATGGGGCCAAAGGAGTCGCCCAGGCCGGCCCGCAGGGCCTCTTCGGTCTGATAGGAATAGCGGAGACGCGAGAAGGCGATGTAGAGGGCCACATAGCCCGAGCCCCGGCGGCAGTGCACCGCGATCTCGTCGTCCCCCGTCAAGTACACGATGCGGTTGATGATCTCCTTGAGATCGGCCACATCCGCGTAGAAGAGCTCGGTCTTGGGAAAACGGTTGAAGGCGGCCCGGATCTCCCGCCAGGCGTGGGAGTTCGGGTTGGCCCCGCTCTCCCGCAGCAGCCAGTCCAGTTTGTCCTTGAGGAGGGGGATCTTGTCCGCGCGCTGGGCGAATGCGGCCCGGGCAAAGCGCCCCAGGATGACCGTCGCCCCGGAAAGGGTGCCGCTTTGGTCCCACTCGCGGACGACGATGTCGTCGATCGGCTCCAAGTGATAGATGGCAGAGGCGTTGTTGCAGTAGTCGATGTCGATGATGCGGTCGTCGCCGGGCGCGGGGTGCAGGTGGGTCTCCACTTCCTCCACCCACCCCGGGAAGACCACGGGGAGGAGGGTGGTGTCGTTGAAGACGCCGGTGGCCGTCTCGTCGATGCGGTCGAGGAGGCGATCCGGCCCCAGCCGATAGCGGATGGTGCCCATCAAGATGTGGTTGTCGTCGAGGAGCCAGTCCAGAAAGGCCCGGGCGGAGGCCAGGGTCCCCAAGTCTCCGGTCTTGCGGCTGCGCAGGCGGGGGCCGATCTCGCGGCAGGTCCGGACCATGTCCGGGAATTCCTCCACCGCCATGAACACCGCCTTAAGGACGGAGTAGATCTCGTGCTCGATCCGGCGCAGCCGCTCCTTGGACTCCACGGGCTCGATCTGGAAGTGGCAGTAGCACTCCTTGCTGCCCTCGTCGTGGGGCCCGCCGATCCAGACGATCCGCTCCCACTGGCGACGAACGGTGAAGACGGGGCAGATGGCGGAAAAGACGCGGAGCCCCGCCTTGCGGAAGTAGTTCTTGAGGCCGTCGAAGATGAACGGGGTGTCCGCGCTGTGGGTCTCGATGACGGTGGTCTCGAGGGGCAGGCCCTGGCCCCCTCCCATGGCCGCCGCCTCCGACTCGCCCGGGTTGCGGGCCCAGACGTGGATCCCGGGCAAGCCGCGGTAGAGCTGAAAGGCGGGCGGGATCTCCCGGGCAATGAAGCGGAAGTGGGAGCGGATGCGCGCGGCTAGGGCGGGGGGAGCGAGGCCCAGGGCGAGCCGATCGGGCATCTCCGCGAACACCACGGGAGCTAGGGCGAGGAGGAGGTCCCGGTCCTCGGGGGCGGCCTCGCGCCTGAGGATCTCCGTGACCTCTGCGAGCGTGGCCGCCCGTCGCTGCGGGTCCGCCGTGAGCATAAGGTCTCTTCCCCCTTGGCGAACCGGATGCTACCCCTGCCCGGCAGCGAAGTCGAGGCTCACCCGCCCGGCCCGCCCGATCCTGCTAGAATCCCGGCACCGATGAAGTTCGAGATCAAGTACCCCAGCGGCGACCGCCACGAGGTCGTGCTCCAGGGGACCATGGCCGTCCTCGGTCGGGACCCCACCTGCGACCTCGTCCTCAGCGACGTGAAGTGCTCGCGCCGCCATGCCGTCATCGAGGCCGGACCCGACGGGCTGGCCATCCGCGACTCGGGCAGCGCCAACGGCGTCTTCGTCAACGGCCGCAAAGTGGAGCGCGCGGGGCTCCACACGGGTGACCTCATCCGTCTGGGAGAGGTGATCCTCGAGGTCCTTCCCGAGGAGGTGACGGGGACGGTGGTGATGGCCCCGGAGGATATGGGGGAGCCGAAGCCGCGCGCCCCCGCCCGGCCGGTCCCGCCCCCGAGGCCGTCCCCACCCCCCCGGGAGGCCCGACCCGCGGGCCGGGCCTCCGGGGCGATTCCGCGCCCAGTGACCGTGACCACCCTGGCCGGCCTCTGGCTCTTCTCGGCCTTCGTGTACGCCCTGGCCGGGCTCGCCGCCGTTGGGTTCTCCGGGCTTCAGGGCGAATGGGCCATCGCGGCCGCGGGAGGAGGCCTCGCCCTGGCCTTCCTCTGCGGGGTCATGGCATTCGGTTTCTGGTCGCGCCGCGACTTGGCCCGCATCGTCCAGATCGGAATCGCCGGTCTCGGCCTCTTCACCTGTGCCTACACGCTGGCCTCGGCCACCATCCTCGTCTACCTGCTGCGCGGGGACGTCCGGATCCACTTCTCGGGACGCCACGATTTCCAGGAACTCTCGCCGGCGGAGGCGGAGACGGTGCTCGGGGGTAGGTCTGCGGACGCGACCTTCGCCCTGACGATCGTGGGGATGTTCGTGCTGGGTTCCGTCCTGAGCGCAGCCGGGGCCTTGCTGGCGGTTCGCCCCGCTCGCTAGCGCGTCCCCGGAGGGGCCGGCCGACACGAGGGCGGCGCCTTCCGGGAGAGCGTTATCTGCCCTCAGCCCGAGGTCAGGCCGCCCGGAGTCAGGACCACGCGGTAGGTGCCCCGGGAGGCCCGGCCCTCCGCGTCGGTCAAAGGGAAATACGTCGACTCCGTGGTGGCGGAGCGGATGGCCCAATCCGAGCCCGCGCCGGCCCCCGTCTCCCAGCGCGCGAGGAGCCGCCGCTGGAGGCCGCGCCACCATGGATGGACGGCCAGCGGCCCCGTCGGAGGCAGGGGCACCGCCTGATGCGGGAGCTCATTGTGCCGGTCCGCCGTTCGGTAGCCGTTGTGCGCGAACTGCAACTCGAACAGGTTGGGTACGCCGGCGGCATTGAGGATGGGCGCGAGCCGCAGCACGCGCCCCTTGACCGCCACCTCGTCCCCGTAGATCCAAGCCTCGGCCACCGCCGCCCCTTCGGGGTCGCGGAAGACCACGCGGTGAGTGTCCAAGACTTCGTCGCGCGCGGGCTGGTCGGGGGCCGCCCAGCGCACGAGCTCCACCCGCGTCTCGCCCGTCACCTCCACAAGCATGACCGGCCGGTCCTCGGTCAAGACCAGGAAGCCCGCGCGCATCAGGGTGACGGTGGCGATGAGGAGGAGGGCCAGGAGCAGGCCGAGCTGCACCGCCAGCGAGACCAGGCCGGGAGGCCCCCGCCGGCGGCGCGGGCGCACGGCCAGGGTGGACAGCACCAGGCCCGCCACGAGGAGGGCCGTCCCCGCCGCTCCCAGGCCCCACATCAGCCGGGGGGAGGCGAAGAGCGCGTAGACCGCCCCCCCGGCCAGGAAGAGGCCTCCTCCCAGCACGCGGCCCGTGAGCAGGATGGAGCCGCATCCCCGGTCCAGGAAGAGGAGCCCGAGGGATCGCAGAGCGAGGGCGAAGAAGGCGGCCAGCACGGCCGCCGCGGCCAGGTTCTGCACCTGCACCAGGGCCCCCAGTACGCCCGCGGCCAGGCTCATAAGAGCAGGATAACACGCCCCAATTCGTTGACTCGTGGGGAGCTATGGGGTACAAACACATCGTGCCCTCGGTGCAGAATCAACCATGAACAGAGAAGAGGCGTTCGCGCTCTACCGGTCGATGCTCCTGATCCGGCGGTTTGAGGAGCGTTGTGCCCAGCTCTACGTCGAAGGCAAGATCGGCGGCTTCCTCCACCTCTACATCGGCCAGGAGGCGGTGGGGGTGGGGGCGATGAGCCTCCTCCGCCCCGACGATTACTTCATCACCTCCTACCGGGACCACGGTTACGCGCTGGCCCGGGGCACGGACCCCCGTCCCCTGCTCGCCGAGCTGTGCGGCCGGTCCACCGGCATCAGCCGCGGCAAGGGCGGGAGCATGCACTTCTACGACGTGCCCCGCGGGAACTTCGGGGGGGACGGCATCGTGGGCGGACACCTGCCGGTGGCGGCGGGCATTGGCTACGGCATAAGGCTCCGGCGAACGGACCAGGTCTGCCTCTGCTTCTTCGGGGACGGGGCCGTGAACGAGGGGGCCTTCCACGAGGCCCTGAACGTGAGCGCGCTCTGGGACCTGCCCGTGGTGTACATCATCGAGAACAACCGGTATGGCATGGGCACCGCCCTCGACCGGGCCTCCTCGGTCAAGGACCTCTACCAGCGCGCATCGGCCTACGGCATGCCCCGCCGGGACGTGAACGGGATGGACCTCCTGGCCGTGCGCAACGCCCTCGCCGAGGCCATCGACCTTGCCCGAAAGGACAAGCGCCCGAGCCTGGTGGAGATGGAGACCTACCGGTACCGGGGTCACTCCATGTCCGACCCGGGCAAGTACCGCACCAAGGAAGAGGTCGAGCAGATGATGCAGTACGACCCCATCCACCAGTTCGGCAAGCGGCTCATGGAGCAGGAGCGCTTCTCCGCCGCCGAGCTGGAAGCGGCGGACAAGGACGTGCTGGCCCAGATCGACGAGGCCGTCCGCTACGTGGAGGAGAGTCCGTTTCCTCCCCCGGAGTCGCTCTACGAGGACGTCTACGTGCGCTCTCCCTACATCAACATGCAGGCCGCGGAGAAGGACCCCGCCTGGCGCGCGGCCGTCCGTGACGACCGCGTGCCGGAGGAGCTGCCCGCGGCCTCCCCGGCCAGGGTCGGTAGCTGACCATGGCCGTCCTGACCATGCGCGACGCGCTCAACCAGGCCCTGAAGGAGGAAATGGCCCGCGACCCCAGCGTGTTCCTCCTGGGGGAGGAGGTGGGGGCCTACCAGGGAGCCTACAAGGTGACCCAGGGGCTGCTCGCCCAGTTCGGGGAGTGGCGGGTGCGCGACACGCCCATCGCGGAGGAGGCCATCGCGGGGGTGGCGGTGGGAGCGGCCTTCATCGGCCTCCGGCCCGTGGCCGAGATGATGACCTTCAATTTCTCGATTCTGGCCCTGGACCAGATCGTGAACCACGCGGCCAAGTACCGCTACATGTCGGGCGGCCAGATCCGGTGCCCCATGGTCCTGCGGGGGCCGTCGGGGGCCGCGGCCCAGGTGGCGGCCCAGCATTCCCAGGCCTTCGAGAGCTGGTTCGTCCACATCCCCGGCCTGGTGGTGGTCATGCCCTCCACGCCCCGGGATGCCAAGGGCCTCCTGAAGAGCGCGATCCGGGACGACAACCCGGTGATCTTCATGGAGAACGAAGTCCTCTATAACTTCAAGGGCGAGGTCCCGGACGAGGAGTACCACATCCCGCTCGGCCTAGCCGAGGTCAAGCGCGCGGGGAAGGACGCCACCATCGTGGCCTGGAGCCGCTCCGTGGTGACCTCCCTCGCCGCCGCCGACCTTCTGGCCAAGGATGGGATCGAGGTCGAAGTCGTGGATCCACGCACGTTGCGTCCTCTCGACGAGGACCTGATCTTCGAGTCCGTCCGCCGGACGAACCGCTGTGTGGTGGTCGAGGAGGGCTGGCGCTACGCGGGGTTCGGGGCGGAGATCGCCGACCGCGTGCAGCGGGAGTGCTTCGACGACCTGGACGCCCCCGTCGTCCGCGTGACCGCGGCCGATGTGCCCATGCCCTACGCGAAGACCCTGGAGCGGGCCTACCTCCCCCAGCCCGAGAAGGTCGTCGATGCCGTGCACCAGGTGGTCTACCGGTGACGGTCAGCAAGGTCGTGCTGGCCAAGCTCTCGCCGACGATGGAGGAAGGGACCATCGTCAAATGGAGCAAGAAGGAGGGCGACCCCGTCAAGGTGGGCGACGTCCTGGCCGAGATCGAGACCGACAAGGCCAACATGGAGATGGAGGCCCAGGGGGCGGGGATCCTGCGCAAGGTCCTGGTCCCGGCGGGGGGTAAGGCCCCCGTCGGCTCCCTCATCGGCGTGATCGCGGACGCGGGGGAGGACATCTCGACCCTCCTGAAGGCGGCGGGGACGGTGGCGCCGGCCCCCGGGCCCCCCCCTCCCGTGGCCGCCCCGCCTCCCCCGCCCGCGGCCGCTCCCGTCCCCCTGACCCCCGTTTCCGGCCCGCGCGCCGCCCCCGTCCCTCCCCCGCCCGCGGGGGGGAGGGGCCGCGTCAAGGCCAGCCCCCTGGCCCGCGCCATCGCCGCGCGCGAGAACATTCCCCTCGCCGCCGTGTCCGGCAGCGGTCCCGGCGGCCGCATCGTCAAGCGCGACATCGAGAGCTACGCGGCGGGCAGCCCGGCGCCCGCGGCCCTCGCCCCCCCGGGGCCCGGTCCGAGCGTGGTGCCGTTCCCCTCCGTGGCCCCCGGCCAGGAGATCCCGCTCTCCAGCATGCGGAAGACCATCGCCAAGCGACTCTCGGAGAGCATGTTCACGGCCCCCCATTTCTACGTGACGGTGGACATCGACATGGGGGCGGCGGTGGCCCTGCGCGATCAGCTCTTGAAGGGAGAGAACACCAAGATCTCGTTCAACGACCTCGTGGTTAAGGCCTGCGCGCGGGCTCTCCCCCGCTTTCCGCTCGTCAACGCCTCTTGGATGGGGGACCGAATCGCCACCCACTCCGAAGTCCACGTGGGGGTGGCGGTCTCCATCCCCGACGGCCTCATCACTCCCGTGGTGCGGAACGCGGATCGCAAATCGCTGCTGGAGATCTCGCAGGAGGTGAAGGATTTGGCGCGGCGGGCCCGCGACAAGAAGCTCCGGCCCGAGGAGTTCATGGGCTCCACCTTCACCGTCTCCAACCTCGGTATGTTCGACGTGAGCGAGTTCACCGCCATCATCAACCCCCCGGAGAGCGCCATTCTGGCCGTGGGGGCGGTGCAGAAAGTGCCCGTGGTCGCGGAGGACGCCGTCCGCGTCGGGCACCGGATGAAGGTCACGCTCAGCTCCGACCACCGGGTGGTGGACGGGGCGCTGGCCGCCCAGTTCCTGGGCGAGGTTCGGCTCCGGCTGGAGAATCCGATCAGCTTGTTTGCTTGAGCGCGCCCGGGGAGGTCGCGGGCCCCGGCGTGGCTAGCTGCCCGCGGATTTTCGGGCCGCGTAGTCCTGGATCACGGCCTCGATCCACTTCTGGTTCTCCGGCGACAGGTTGCGGAAGCTGACCCCGAAGCCAGGGGGGAGGCTGTGCACGGGGTGTTGCTGGCGGGGGTTGGTCCAGGCCACGACCCCTTCGACCGTCACCTCGTTCTCGTTCTCGGGAAGGCGGAAGCGGCAGACCAGACGCTGGCCGAGCCGGGGCATCTCGTCCAGGGCCACGTAGCATCCGAGGACATTGATGTTGATCAGGAACGCGCTCGCGGAGCGCGTGTCCTCGAACTCCGCCGCGCAGCGCCGAACGAAGGGGACGCGGGGGAGGCCGCTGCTCCGCCTCTCGCCGGGTTTGTCCGCTGCCGCCACACCCCCCCCTCCCCGCGACCGGAGGGCGTCCTCCGACGCGAAGCCGATTGTACCGCTACATCAGGACCAGGCGGTCGTTGCCGGCGCGCCGGGTGACCCTCTCTCGGTCCAGGTACTCAAGGAGCGGGATCACGAACTTGCGGGAGAGCCCGGTCAGCTCCTTGAACCCGCCCACGTCCAGGCGCGAGCCGGGGGGCCACCGCCTTCGCACCTCGGTCTTGAGAGACTCCAGGTGGTCACGATGGACGAGGCCGCCCTCCCCCACCCGCTCGAGGAGGTGCTCGGCCAGGAGCACCCGGGACACCCGCTCGAGCAGGCGCGGGTCCTTGCCGGTGCGGGAGGCGAGCGCGCGCACCTCCAGGCCGGACAGGCCCGCGCCCAAGGCCGCCTCCAGG
>DATMQU010000179.1:0-5190 GCA_035566715.1 Vicinamibacteria bacterium | reverse complement strand
GACCTAGGCGTCCCCACCGACCTTGGCCCCGTCGCCCACCGACTTGAAAATGGTCTCGATCCTTTTCAAGAGCTCGTGGAGGGAAAACGGCTTGCCGATGTAATCCACCGCCCCCCCCGAGATCCCGCGCGCCCGGTCCTTGGCTTCGGTGCGCGCGGAGAGGATGGCCACCGGGAGGGGAGCGGTGTCGGCCCGTCCCTTGAGCTGGCGCAGCACCTCCCAGCCGTCGATGACGGGCATCATGATGTCGAGCAGGATCAGGTCCGGGCGCAACTGAGGGGCCTGGGCCAGGCATTCCTCGCCCCCTGCCGCCGCATATACGTCGTAGCCGCTTTGTCGCAACACGAGCTCCAGGAAATGGCGGATATCGTCCTCGTCGTCCACGATCAGGATTCTCTTCTTCATGATCCAGGGCGTTCGGCGCGGGAGAAGACGACCCGGATCATAGCCCACAAGCGAGGGAAGCGGCAACGAAACCGGTCTAGAATAACGAGTTCTGCGGAGGGTTACCTGTCCATCCTAGCCCGGATCCTGCGCGACCGCGGGATCGTGACGGAACGACAGCTGCAAGAGGCCATCCAACACCAGGTTCTCTACGGGGGTCGCCTGGGCACCAACCTTCACGAGTTGGGCTTCCTCACCGAGCAGCGCCTGCAGGAGGCCCTCTCCCGGGCCCACGGCGTGCCCGCCCCCGGCGTGGACCTCGCGGAGCGTGAGCCGGAGGCGGTGGCCCTGGTGCCCAAGGCCCTGGCCGCGCGCCACAAGGTCTTCCCCTACCGGGTGCGGGGCAAGACGCTCTTCCTGCTCATGGTCGATCCCAGCGATCACACCGCGGTGGCCCAGGTGGGCTATTCCCTAGGCTACATCGTCAAGCCCCTGGTCGTTCCCGAGTTCCGGATGATTCAGCTCCTGCGCGACCACTACGGCGTGGACGAGCGCTGGCGCTTCACCGACACCCACCACCCATCGTCGCCCCCCGCCCGCGAGGTCCCGGACCTGGCCACCGCTGCCGCCCAGATCGACGACGCCACCACCCGCGACGAAGTCGTGGAGGCGCTGATCGCGGTGTGCGCCCGTTTCTTCCGACGCGTGATCTTCTTCATCGTACGGGAGCCTTGGGTCCTGGGCTGGAATGGCACGGGAGAGGGGATGGACCGGAGCCTGGCCACCAGCCTGCGCATTCCGCTCGAGAAGCCCTCCGTGTTCCGCACCGTGGCCGGGGCGAAGACCGTCTTCATCGGGCGGCTGGGCTTGGAGGAGGAGAACCAGAGCTTCCTGAAGACTCTGGCCAAGCGGCCGGGTACCAACATCGCCCTCTTCCCGGTGGTGGTCAAGGGCCGGGTGGTCAACCTGATCTACGGAGACCAGGGCGCAGCCGGAAACGTGAAGGCGGAGCTGGGGGAGCTGATGGTCTTCATCCAGAAGGTTCCCCGCGCTTACCTACGCATCATCCGCAAGCGGATTGCGGACACCCAGAAAGGCTCCGGGGGCGAGCCCGGGGCCGAGAGCAAGGAGATCGAATGATCGAGAGAATGAAGGAGATCCGTCGCCGAAGGAAGCGCCGGGAGAAGGCCAAGAAGGCGCGGAAGAAGGCGACCATCGCGGCCGCGGCCAAGAAGCCGGGCCGGAAGCAAGCTTAGGGCACGAAGCGAGCGAGGGCATAAAGGACCAGGACCAGGCCCAGGGTTATCAAGGAGGACCAGAGAAGCCAGGCGGCCAGCCGGCGGCCCTGGGCTTCGTCCCACGGGACCTCGACCCGCCGGCGGGTCTCGGGACGACCCGCCACCTCTACCTGGTAGGCGGGATGGGGTTGGTCCCCGTCTACCCTTCGCGCGCGGAGGATCGCTCCGCAGGTCGGGCAGCGCTGGACCCAGCGCGGGGGGGAGTGCAGGACGGGGGCCGCGCAGGCGGGGCAGGGGAAGGGCATGGGACAGTATAGGAGGTGGTGATGCGGCGACCGGCGCTCGTGTTCTCCTTGCTTCTGCTCGTGACGGCAGCCGAAGCCGCGGATCGGCGGCCACGCATCCTCCTCTCCAACGATGACGGGATCGAGGCCCCCGGGCTCTTGGCCGCGTACGCGGAGCTGGCCCGTCTGGGCGAGGTGACGGTGGCCGCTCCCGCGGAGAACCAGAGCGGGGTCGGCCACGGCATCACCTATGTCGAGCCGATCATGGTGAAGGTCATCGAGCCTTTGGCCCGAGGGGAAGGGGAGCAGGGGCCCTGGTACCGGATCGCGGCCCGGCCCGCCACCTGCGTGCGTCTGGCCCTGACGTCTCTCCTCCCGCAGAGGCCCGATCTCGTGGTCTCCGGCATCAACCGCGGCGACAACGCCGGGCTCACCATCTACATCTCCGGCACCGTGGGAGCGGCTCGGGAGGCAGCCTTCGACGGAATTCCCGCCCTCGCGGCCAGCCTCGTGTATTCGACGCGGATGGACTACGCCCCGGGGGCGGCGGTCATCGCGCGCATCGCGTCCGAGGTCCTCAAGCGGGGCCTTCCTCGAGGCACCTTCCTCTCCGTCAACCTGCCCGCCGCCCCCATCACGGGGATCAAGGTCGTGCCCCACAGCCTGAAGGCGGGTGTCGACCGCTACGAGCGGCGAGAGAACCCCCGCCACGAGGTCTACTATTGGAACCTCTGGACGGAGCCCGTGGACCCCGACCCCCGGACCGACGTCGGGGCCCTCCGGGAGGGCTTTGTGGCGGTGACGCCTCTGCGCATCGAGGTGAACGACCGGGGAGCCATCGCCGACCTCGAGGGCTGGGGCCTCCGTTGAGTCCGGCGGGGAAGCTCCCGGGCTTCCTCTCCGCGTTCGCGTTCCGCAGTTTTCGCCTTCTGTGGACGGGGGCATTCCTGTCCAGCATCGGGACCTGGACCCAGGATGTGGCCCTCTCCTGGCTGATCTTCACCCGCCTGGGGGACCCCTTCTACTTGGGCCTGCGGGCCTTCGCCTCTGACCTGCCGCTGCTCACCTTCATGCTTTTGGGGGGGGCGGTGGCGGATCGGGTGGACCGGCGGCGCATCCTTCTCGCCTCCCAGACCTTCCAGATGGTGATGGCGCTGGCCCTGGGCATGCTTTACTGGACGGGCGGCCTCGGAATCGGCGCCATCCTCCTCATCGCCTTTCTCACCGGCCTCGCGCAGTCGCAGTCCGCGCCCACTTACCAGGTGGTGCTCACGAGCCTGGTGCCGGCGGAGACGATCCCCAACGCTGTGGCCCTGAACTCCCTGCAGTTCAACTTGTCGCGGGCCATTGGGCCGGTGATCGCGGGGTTGCTCCTGGCCCGGGCGGGCACGGGGGCCTGCTTCGCCGTCAACGCCCTCTCCTTCATGGCCGTGATCGTGGCCCTCCTGCGCATCGAACTGCCCGCCCCCGCGTCCGTCCCCAAGGAGAGCCTGACCGAGAGCCTGAAGGCCGGCATCCGCCACGTCCTCGAGAGCCCCCTCCTGTCCTTGCTGGCCCTCCTGGGGGCGGCGGGCACCTTCTTGTCATTTCCCTTGATCACCTACCTGCCCGTGGTGGCGGGCAGTCTCGGCACGGGAGCCGCCGGCTACAGCCTGCTCCTGACCAGCTTTGGCGTGGGGGCCATCGCGGGCGCCATCGCCACCGCGCAGCGGGGAAAGGCGGAGGGCCGGGGTCGGGCTCTCCTTCTGGCGTTCGTGGTCTACGGCTTAGCCACCATCGGCGCCCTCTTCTCCCACCGACAGCTGCCGGCCATGATCCTCCTCCTGATCTCGGGGGCTAGCCTCGTCACGGCTTTCTCTACCTTGAACTCCCTCGTCCAGGAGAACGCCCCCGACGTCTTCCGCGGGCGCGTGCTGAGCATCTACGGGCTCGCTTTCCGGAGCGGGATGCCGATGGGCAGCCTCTCGGCGGGGGCCCTGGTCAGGCCCTTCGGCGCCCCTGCCGTCCTCGGTGCGTTCTCCGCCGCGCTCGTCGCCCTCGTGCTCTTCGTCTATTTCCGGAGTGAGCGTCTGCGTGGGCTCTGACGCGAACGCTGACCGGACGCCGGTCGCCTTGACCGCTCCCGGAGGGGGGGCGTAAGCTGATGTCGATATCCCGCGCGTGACCCGGCGGCAAGGGGGTCTTGATGAGAGAGTCCGCGCCTCCGTCTCGCCGCACCCCCCGTGGCACGTACGGGGCGGGGACCTACATCGCTTGCTCCGCCTGTGGCCGCTTGCTGAAGATCGAGTGGGCGGTGAGAAGCCTGGTCTGTTCATGCGGGGCGCGGGTCACGGTCACACCCGTGAGCGGGAAGTAGGCTGGAAGCAGAGGCCCAGGCCCCGGCGCAGCCCCGCCTCCCGAGCCTCGATGCCGCCGTCGTCCCCGCGCTTCTCCTCCTGATCGCGCGGGACCTGCTCCTGCACGATCCCCCACGCGTTCTGGCCTGGCGGCTGCTCCACGACCCGCATCTCGCGGCGTTGCCGGCTTGGCTCGCCCCGTGGCTTCCCCGCCCCGGGCCGGGTTTCGACCGCGACCCCGTGGCTCTGGTCCTGGGCGCGGTCGCCGCCGGTCTCGCCCTCTTGTACCTGGCCCTGGCCACGTTCGGGGCGCGACCGCGGCTGCGGGCGGCGGTCATTGCGGCGGGGAGCGCGGCCCTGGTCGTGGGTCCGAGCCTGGCCTTCGTGGCCATGGGCCGGGGAATGGACCGGCCCTACGGCCAGGACGGGGGTGTCGTCCAGATCCCCCTCGCCCTCGACAAGATCCTAGGCGGCCAGAGTCCTTACGGCGCCGACTATTCGGACTCGATCTTGGGCAAGGAGGCGCGGGTCTCTCGCTTCTGGGAGGCCTTCGGGGGGAATCCGATCCTGCACCATCACGCGTATCTGCCCGGCACGCACCTCGTGATGATGCCGTTCTATCTGGCCAGTCGCGCGCTTTTCGGGTTCTTCGATCCCCGCCTCGTGACCCTGCTGGCCTACGGGCTGGCGGTCTGGCTGGCGGCGGGCTTCGGAGAGGGGGCGCCGCTGCGGCTCGCCGGCGCCGCCCTCGTCGCCCTGAACCCGCTCGTTTACTGGCAGCAAATCTTCGGGGCCAACGACATCATATTCGTGGCTCTGATCCTGGGCGCCGTCTGCCTGGCGCGGGCGGATCGACCGCTTCTCTGCGGCCTCGCCTTGGGCTTCGCCTGCGCCACGAAGCAGCTAGCCTGGCCCTTCGCCCCTTTCCTGCTCGTCTACCTCTCGGGG
>DATMQU010000178.1:0-2952 GCA_035566715.1 Vicinamibacteria bacterium | reverse complement strand
GCCCCCGGCCGAGGAGTTGATCGACAGCCAGACCACGCCCTTGCCGGTGTAGGTCTTCTGCAGCTTCTGCATGTTCCCGCTGCCGTAGTGCTTCCCCACGAAGGGGCAGTCGAAGTTCACCCATTCCAGGACCACGTACTTGCCCTTGAAGGACGACAGCGCCTCCTGCCCGCCGTTCGCATCGGGAAGATTGAAAGCGGGAGCGGGCTGGCCCACGACCGCCCCCGCGGAGGCGGTGGCGGGATGGGCGAGAGGCAGGGCGCAAAAGGCGGCGGCAAACAACGCGTGTCTCATCATCTTCATAGCGGGTTCTCCTTGCTCACTCATGGATTATTGAGGGGACGTGATATCGCTCGTCAAGCCCCGCGCCGTGCGCGCATCGCCCAGCGCCTCATCGAGGGCGCCCAGCACGATCCCCGGGGTGATCACCTCGGGCAGGACACGCGGGGGCCGGCCGGGGTCGCGCGCGTAGACAACGTAGAGAGGCACCCCCTGCCGGCCGTAGGAGGCCAGGGCGGCGGTGATGTCTTGGTCGTTCTGGGTCCAATCCGCTCGCAGGGCCACTACCCCCTCGCGCCGGAAACGATCCTGGACCTCGCTCGAGGCCAGGGCCACCCGCTCGTTGACCTGGCAGGTGAGGCACCAGGCGGCGGTGAAGTCGATGAAGACCGGCTTCCCCTGGGCGCGCAGGCTGGCCAGCGTCTCCGGCGAGTAGACCTCCCAGTTGAGCCCGCTCTCACCCCCGACCGGCCTCCCGCCCCCATCCGCCTGGCGCACACCCACGACGAGGCCCAAGGCCAGCAGCAGGGCCGCCGCCGCCGGAGCCAGAAGGCGCGCGCGCGGGCCAAGCCCGGATGAGGGGGCCCGCCCGTAGAGCCAGGCCGCGAGGCCGAGGGCGAGCAGGGCGAGAAGCACGCGGGTCATGCCCTCCGCGCCCGCCTCCCGGCCGAGAAGCCAAAGCAAAGCCACCACCGTGGCCATCAGGAGGAAGCCCAGGAACTGCTGGAAGCCCTCCATCCACGCTCCCGGCCTCGGCACGAGCCGAAGCAGGCGGGGGTTGAGCGAGAGCAGGAGGTAGGGGGCAGCCATGCCCAGGGCGAGGGCGGTGAAGACGAGCAGGGACACCGCCCCCGGCTGGGTGAGGCCGTAGCCGAGCGCGGAGCCCATGAAGGGGGCCGTGCAGGGCGTGGCCACGATGGTGGCGAGCGCGCCGCTCCCGAAGGAAGACGCGAGGCCCGTCCGCTCGTGGTTCAGGTTCGCGGCCGCGATCAGCGATTCGCCCAGGGAGAAGACGCCGAACAGGTTCAACCCCAGGACGAAGAAGAGAGCGGCCAGAAACGCCACGAAGGCAGGGGACTGGAGCTGGAATCCCCAGCCCACGCTCCTCCCCCCCGCGCGCAGCGCGAGCATCAGGCCGGCCAGGAGCCAGAACGAAAGAAGGACCCCGGCGGTGAAGGCGACCCCGTGCCGCCAGGCCCGGCTGGACTCCTGGCCCGACTGGCGGACGAAGCTCATCACCTTTAAGGAAAGCACGGGCAGGACACAGGGCATCAGGTTGAGGGCGAGGCCGCCCAGGAACGCGAGCGCGAGGACCACCCCCAGACCCCGGCCGGCCAGGGGCAGGACGCTCCCCGCCCCCGGCGGGGCCGCCAATTGCGAGACGGGTACATCCACCTCCACCGCGAGGGGGGCCGCTCCCTCGATCAGAAGCACACCCGTGAGGCGAGAGGGGGTAGGGCCGTTGGCCGCCCGCGTGATGTCGAGGCGGTGGCGGCCCGACACCCGGTGCAGCGTCTGCGGGCTCGGATAGTCCACCACCAGGGGCTGGTCGGAGAAGAAGTAGGCCCCGGAGGGCGCCTGGGGCGCGCGGAAGGTGAGGGCCACGACGCCGGGCGCGGCCGCCGCCTTCAGGTCCCAGCCCCGGGCGGGCACCGGCAGAAGGCCGCGCGTTGCGTGGAAGAGGGTGGCGGTGGCGGGTGCGGGCCGCGGCGCCTCCGCGCGCACGGGCAGCACCAGCTCCAGCTCCGCCCGCCCGGGAATGCACGCCTCCTGACACTCTAGCCAGTCCACCCGCCCCGCGAGCCGGACCTCGCTCCCCGGCGACACGGTCTGAGGAGGGGTGATGACGACCGGCAGCAGCACCTCGCCCTCGTACCCGTAGCTCATCAGGGGTGGGGCCGCGAGGCGCCTGGGAACGGGCCATTGCAGCGGCCCCGCCTGGAAGCCCTCGGGCAACCGCCAGGTCATCCGGGTGGGCAGCCCCGAATCCGCGGGGTTCCGCCAATAGGTGTGCCAGCCCTCGGCCATCTGGAGGCGGATGCCCACCGAGAAGGGATGCCCGGGCTGGAGGGACTCGACCTCGGCCAGCAAGCTGGCCTGAACGTGCTTGCTCGCGGGCGGCCCCGCCACTGCGGGCGCGGCCAAAGCGAGAAGGGCCAGCACCCAGCCGGTTGTCGGTGTCTCTTTCCTCATGGCCTCCAGTTTTCGACCTCCCTGCTCCATACGAAACCATACCCCGAAGCGGGCGAGCGCGTTCGTGAAGCCGCGTAAAACGTTGTCACCGGAGGCTTCCCGGGTGGGTGCCGCCCGCGGGGCGACCCCTTAGGTCGCGGCCAGATACTGGATATCGTTCAGAATGCCGGCAGCTGTGACTTCCGCCCCCGCTCCGGGGCCGGTGATCACCAGGGGCTCGTCGCGGTACCGACGGGTCGTGAACGAGATGAGGTTCCGCGTCCCGCGCAGGGCGCCGACGGGCGAGGAGGCGGGCACGGCCGCCAGGCGGACGGAGACCTTGCCCGCGGTGGCGGTCACCACGTAGCGGAGCGTCCGCTCCCGTCGGGCCGCGCGCGCCACGCGCTCCCGCCAAGCCGCGTCCAGCGAGGGCAGGCGCTTCATGAACTCCGACCGCGAGAGCCGCCGGAAGGGCAGTGGGACGAGGTCCTCCGGGGCGGG
>DATMQU010000177.1:0-8720 GCA_035566715.1 Vicinamibacteria bacterium | reverse complement strand
TACGCCCTCCTAAACGCGCTCGGCTCGCCCGAGCTGCCGGACGGCAAGTACCTCTACAACACCGAGACCAACCAAATCGAGGTCACCTGGATCCAGGGCATCGGGTCGGAGCGCGCGGCCGCTCCCCAGGCCCGCCTCATGGCCACCGTGATCAGCGGCATCCTGAACCAGCGGCTCCCCTGGGGACTGGTCCTGCTGGGCGTGTTCATGGTGATCGGGGTCGAGCTGCTCGGCATCAGGTCCCTCTCCTTCGCGGTCGGGTTTTATCTGTCCATCGCCACCACCCTCGCCATCTTCACGGGCGGCGTCGTGCGGTGGCTGGTGGAGACCAGCGCGCGAAGGTCGGGGGAGGAGCACAAAGAGAGCGACGTGAGCCCGGGCTCGCTCTACGCCAGCGGGCTGATCGCGGCCGGAGGCATCGTGGGCCTGATCGGCATCGCCTTTAACTACATCGAGACCCAGATGCGCGACGCGGGGAGCTCGGCGGGCGCGGACACCTTCCGCCAAGTCTTAAGCTTCGGGTCCTTCTCGGACAGGGCGGGCGGCATCCACTACCGGATCGTGGAGGCGCTCGCGGGTCCCCAGCACGCCGACCTCATCGCGAACGCGATCGGGGTGCTGGCCTTCCTGGGCCTGGCGGCGACGCTCTATCACTTCGCCCGCAAGCCGCTCGAGGGCGGCTAGCCAAGAAAAAAGCCCCGGAGGGTTTTGCCCGCCCTCCGGGGCCGGTCAGCTGTTGGGATTCGCCAGGTCTTTACGCCCAGCGGCCCCCCCCGGGCGCCGCGCGTCCGGTAAGGAGGCATCCAGTTGAAGGCGCTCTAGTTGGGGCGTGCCTGCATCGCTGCAGCCCCGACGTTCTCTAGTAGCGACGCTCCCAGTTGACTACGCTCGGCCGAGACCTAAGCGTCAGCCACCTCGCGGGGTTTAGGGCAACTGTCCACTGGACCACCTCCTTTCTCGCGTGATGGGAGTGTACGAACGCCTCGTGGAGGCTGTCAAGGGAAAAAGGGCACAACCGGTCGGGGTTTAGGCGCCAGGGAACCACAAAAGCTGGTGTTCGCGTGACCCCCACGTGATCTTTCACACTTGACACCCCCAGGAACCGCGTGGTACCGTCCGACAACGGGTCATTCCCTCCAACCGTTTACATATGAGGGACTTCCGGCAAGGTTGGTCGGGCAAAAGACACCGCCAGCGCGGCTCCCCCCGGGAGGGGTGACCACGGACATCAATGAAGCTCAGGGTTTTGGGCTGCTACGGCGGCAACATCCCCGGTCACGGGATGACCGCGTTTCTTGTGAATGACACCCTGGCCATGGACGCGGGCTGGGTCTCGGGCGCCCTCTCTCTCAAGGAGCAGGTGAAGGTCAAGGACATCCTGATTTCGCACTCCCACCTCGACCACACCTGCACGCTCCCCTTCCTCATCGACAACAACTTCAGCTCCCCCGGCTTCGCCTTGCGGATCTACGCGGTCCCCGAGGTGATCGCGTCCATGAAGAACCACCTGTTCAACAACCACACCTGGCCGGACTTCACGAGCCTCCCCAACGACCTGACGCCCGTGCTCAAGCTGGTGGAGATCGTGCCCGAGCATCCCTTCGTGGTGAACGGGCTCACCATCCGGGCCGTGCATGTCTCGCACATCGTCCCCACCACCGGCTTCATCCTCGAGGACAAGCGGGGCGCGGTGGCCTTCTCCAGCGACACCGGCCCCACCCACCGCTTCTGGGAGGTCTTGAACCGGGTCAAGAGGCTGAAGGTAGTGATCACGGAGACGTCCTTCCCCAACGAGCTCCAGGAGCTGGCCGACGTGTCGGGCCACCTCACGCCCCAGACCCTGGACCGAGAGCTCAAGAAGCTGAAGCACGACGTGCCCGTCTACCTCTATGGGGGGAAGCCCAAGCACCTGGAGGCCATCAAGCGACAGGTGAAGGCCCTGAAGCACGCGCGGCTGCGCCTGCTCGTCCAGGGCAAGACGTACACGTTTTAGCTCAGACCCGGACCCGGCCCAGGCTCACCAGGCTCCCCGCCACCCCCACCGTCATCCCGCCCAGGACCAGGAACAGTCCCAGCTCCGAGGGGAGAGAGATGGCGGCCCGGCCCAGGATGTCGGAGGCGGCCGCGAGGTCCCGGGCGACCAGGCGGAAGGCCAGCCCCAGCAGGCCCACGGCCAGCAGGCCGCCCAGCCCTCCCTGGATCATGCCCTCCACGATGAAGGGGCCCTTCACGTAGGCCTGGGTCGCGCCCACCAGGCGCATGATATCCAGCTCGTCCTGGCGGGCGTAGACGGTCAGGCGGATCACGTTCGATATCGTGAACACCCCGGCCAGGACCAGGATGCCGCCCAGGAACGTGCCCACCCCCCGCACCAGGCGCGCGCCCGTGGCCAGCCGCTCGATCCAGAGGAGGTCGTACTGCACCTCCTGAACACCGGGAGCCTTCTCGTAGGCGTGTACGAGCCGCTGCACCTCCGCCGACACCTCGTGGCCCGGTCGCAGCGAGACCTCGAGCGACGCGGGGAAGGGGTTCTCTCCCAGGTCCTCGGGCAAGGAGCGCAGATCGCGGAAGAGGGCGCGAAAGCGCTCGAGGGCCTCGGCCCGGCTGACCAGCAGCACCCCCGCGACCGCGGGGTCTTCCCGGAGCCGGTCTTCCAGGCTCTGCCGGATGCGGTCCTCGATGCGGTCCTCCAGGTAGAAGATGACCTGGACCTTCTGGGTCCAGCGGGTCACCACCTGGTTCAGGTTGCTGGCCACGGCCAGGAAGGCCCCGAGCACGAACAGGCTCACCGCGATGGTACCCACGGAGAGGGCGTTGATGAGGCGGCTCCGCCAAAGGCTGGTCAGGGCCTCTTGGAAGAAGTAGGAAAGCGCGCGCAGCATCGACATGTGGAAATCGGGGGCAGCTGATTACCGCGCTCCTGACGCCCCCTTCCCGACCCCGGGCGGGGTCATTGTTCGCTGTTCGGGACACCCCATTTGCGGAGGGGATTATAATCCGCGGCTGTCTTCCTGTTCCGCCTCCCACGTCTCGACGAGGGGATGGTCAAGACGCACTCGCGGGGCAGCCACTGCCGCGACGTTGCTCTTCCCCTGAGGCCCAGATAACACCGGAGTTCAGGCGCGAAGACCGCTCCCGTCGTGGTGAGGGCGGGATTCGTCAGCTCCCGCAACTCCTCGTTGGGCGGCTCTCAGGGACCCGCGCCTACGGGTCTCATGCCCGGTCCAAGGGCAGCCGGTCCGCTCGTGGCCTGCTTGACACTGTGCTGAGGGACAACTCACTTCCGCCTGAGCGTCACTCGTGCGAAGGGATGACGTCGGCCCTCGCGCTCGTTGTCAATTCGCCACTGCCAAGAGTCGTGCGCACGGTCGTACGCTAAGGTGTTGTGGATGCGACTCCCGTCCTTGTCCTCGAATAGCAGGGGTATCTCGTCGCCGTCGGGCTTGGCATGGCCGATTGGACCCGCGGAGAGACCACCCCCACCGGTCGAGTCGAGCCACAGGCACGCGTACTGCCCCGGATCCGCTTGCCACTCCAGGAACACGATCGCCTCGTACGCGGGTCTTCCGGCGGAGTCCTTCTCGCGCGAAACTTCCTTGAGCTGGACATACTGCCGGTTCAGCACCCATTCGGCGAATACGTCATGCGTAGTCTGCTTACCAGCGATCGTGCCCTCAAGTACCCAGGACCCAGTAATGCTATCGAGCAGATTCGCAGGAGATTGCGACTGTGCAAGCACTGCGGGGGTCACGAACACCGTGATGGCGGTTGCAACCAACAGCTGCACTTGCGAGCCCTCCCCTAACACTTTAGTCCAACACTGCGCTTAAGACCGTATAGACCGTCCGTCTCGCATCGGGCGCACGAGTCGGCACCTCCAGCCACGCCAATCCTACAACCCGGGCCGGGTGCCGCCGAGAGCCTCGTCAGCTTGAAGCGCTTGGTCGACCGCGCCTGCTCCGCCTGTGAGGATGTCAATCACCTCTTTGGTCGTCCTCCTCCGGCAGCACCTCCACCACCTTTGGCCCACTCAGCGTCTTCAGCAGGTCCTCTATCTGATCGGGTCGCATGGGAATACCCGCCAGGGCTCCAAGTTCAAGACACGCGCACAGCAGTATTCGGGACAACCGACCGGGTCGGCGCATCTGCACCTCTGCGTCGGACGCACGCCTGACGTAGACAGTTGGCGGACGGGGTCAGGCGAGCGGAGGTGCTCTGGCGGGAAGGAGGGAGCGCGTGCCTTGCGGGACGAGCAGAGTCGCGGGAACAACCGCTCTCCAGGCGCCTGCTTCAGGCGAACCGACGGCTGTGATTTCGGTGACAACCGCAGTCCCTATACCGAACGGACTGACTGCGAGAAGGAGGACGGCAATCAACGAGAGGACGGCGACCAGCCGATACGGAGACCGCACGAACACAGGGTACCTCAGACTATCTGCACATGCCAGGCGGCAGCGGGGCGATGGCGGGCCGGAACTCGCTCTTTGCGAGGCCCCGTTGCGCTCTGGCGACCTTTGAAACCAAGGGTCGGAGGCTACTATAATCCCCCGCCATGTCCGTGCTGGTCGGGATCGCCGGCGGTACGGGGTCGGGCAAGACGTCCTTCGCCCAGAAGCTCCAGACCCGCCTGGGCGCGCAGCGGTGCCTGATCATCGCCCAGGACTCGTACTACAAGGACGGCAGCTCCCTCGATCGCGCCGCCCAGGCCGCGATCAACTACGACCACCCCGACGCCTTCGACACCTCTCTGCTCGTCGAGGACCTGAGGGACCTCAAAGCGGGACGCCCGGTGCCCTTCCTCACCTACGACCACGCGACCTACGCTCGCCGCGTCCTGCCCGATCCCCTGACCTCGCGCCCCGTCATTCTCTTGGAGGGGATCCTCGTCCTCGTGGAGGAGCCGCTGCGCCGGCTCATGGACATCAAGCTCTTCATCGACACCGACGCGGATGTCCGCATCCTGCGCCGGCTCCAGCGGGACCTCGGGGAGCGGGGCCGGACCTTCGCGTCCGTGGAGAAGCAGTACCTGTCCTCCGTCCGTCCAATGCACCTCGAGTTCGTGGAGCCCTCCAAGCGCTACGCGGACCTCATCATCCCGGAAGGGGCGGAGAACGAGGTGGCTATCGAGGCGGTCGTGGCCCGCGTCCAGGCCATGCACAGGGCCTAAGGCTTTCGGGGTGGCCTTCGTCCCAATCGGGTTCGGAGTGGCTTCGCTGAGCGATGCACAAGAGCGGGGCATTGACCCGGGCCAGGCATGCAGAAGATTCCGAGCGCGATGAGCGGCAGCGGTTCGAGTAGGGTTGTTTTGCCTCGCACTAATCCAACTTGATCAGGGTCCAGTGCAGCAGCTAGCAAACGCCTCCTTGCGAAACGGGAGGAGTTGCAATTCGCTGCCTCATACACACTCATGAACCGCGAAGAGAATCGGTGAACCGCCGGCGGATCTCCTCCGGCGACAGATCTTCCTTGTGGGTGGCGACAGTCCAGGCCTGCTCGAATGGATCGGCGATGCTTCCGGAACGGTCTCCGTAGAATTGATCCTTGATGGGCAACAGGATTCTCGCGCCCAAGGCCACCGCCCGCTCGATCACCGCGTCCACATCATTGACGTAGAGGTGAACGAATGACGATGCGCCGCCCAGTGTCCGGGGGCTCTTCGCAATCCGCCACGGCGCCTCATCTCCGACACGGATAACGGAGTCCCCAATCAGGATCGCGGCGTCGAGGATTCTTCCCGCAGGATCCGTGAGCCTGCCCGGCAGCTCCGTGGCCGCGAAGACGTCGCGATAAAATGCAATCGCGTCCGCGGCCGTGCCGTCGAAGATCAGGTATGGCGTGGCGCTATGAAGCCCGGCGGGTGTCGAGGATGCAGGTGGCATAAGTTCAGGACCCCGCCACCACGCGGCCCTTCTCCAGGGCCACCACCCGCTTGCCCATGCGCTGGATCATGTCGCGGTCGTGGGTGGCCACTAGGACGGTGGTGCCGCGGGCATTGACCTCCTGGAAGAGGGCCATGATCTCGTGGGCCAGGTCCGGGTCCAGGTTCCCGGTCGGCTCGTCGGCCAGGAGGAGCATCGGCTCGTTGATGAGGGCGCGCGCGATGGCCACCCGCTGCTGCTCACCCCCCGACAGCTGGAGCGGGTAGGCGTGCATCTTGTGGTGCAGCCCCACCGCCTTCAGGGCCGCGAAGGCCCGCCGCTTCTGCTCCTTGCTGGGCACGGACAGGATGCGGAGGACGAAGGCCACATTCTCCAGGATGGTCTTCCGCTTGAGGAGCTTGAAGTCCTGGAAGACGACGCCGATGGCGCGCCTGAGCTCGGGGATCTGCCGGTCGGGTATGGCGGTGATGTTCCGCCCTCCGACCAGGATCTGCCCCTGGGAGGGAAGCTCCTCGCGGAAGACCAGCTTCAGGAAGGTGGTCTTGCCCGCCCCCGAGGGCCCGGTCAGGAAGCAGAACTCGCCCTTCTCGATGTGGAGGGTGACATCGGAGAGAGCGGAGGACTCGCGGTCGTACTGCTTGTAGACGTGGAAGGCCTGTATCATGCAGCGTCCGCGGCAAGAGCCGCGGGCATTATAGCGGCGGTTGCGGGAGTCCCGCCCGGCCGCCCGGGAGTCCTCAGGGCGTGCCGCAATCCTCTACCACCCCCTTCCGCCCGCCTCCCATCCTGGTCGGCGGGCACCGGCAGACCGTCCTCGGCTTCTGGTCCCGGCGCTACCTGGGCTGGCCCCTGCCCACGGAAGACATGGTGGTGGAGGCGGGCGACGATGTCCGCCTGCTCTTGCGTGCGACCTGGCAGCCCGGCCCGCGGGAGGAGAGGCCCGCGCTCGTGGTGCTGCACGGCCTGGGCGGTTCCGACGGCTCGCCCTACTCCCTTTCTACGGGCCGGTTGGCCTTCGCGCGCGGCTGGCACGTGCTCAGGGCGAACCTGCGGGGGGCGGGAGACGCGGAGGCCCTCTGCGCGCGGCTCTACAACGCGGGCCTGGATACCGATGTGCTCGCGGTGGCGGAGGCCGCGGCGCGGGTGTGCCCGCGGGTCTCAATGGTCAGCTTTTCGCTCGGGGCGAGCATGGCCCTCCTGGCTCTGGGCCGCCTCCAGGACCGCCTGCCCGCCGCCCTCAAGGCGGTCGTGGCCGTGTGCCCCCCCCTCGACCTCGCCGCCTGCGCCGCCGCCCTGGAGCGGCCCCAAAACCGCGTCTACCAGCGCTACTTTCTCAAGAACCTTCGCGCCGCTTACCAGCGCCGCCAGCGCCGGCGTCCCGACCTCTACGAGGCGGGCCGGGAGATGGGCATCAAGACGATCCGCGCGTACGACGAGGCCATCACCGCCTTCTACGGAGGCTACAAGAGCGCCGACGATTACTACGAGCGCTCCAGCGCGGGGCCCTGGCTCCGGAGCATCGTCCGGCGGGTGTTGATCCTGGCCGCGGCCGATGACCCGCTGGTCCCCGCGGAGTCGGTGGCGCGCTGGCCGCTGCCCTCCTCGGGGCTCCTCGAGCGCGAGATGGCCTTTACCGGCGGCCACGTGGGTTTCGTGTCCCGCACCCGCGCCCCCGGCTTCTTCTGGGCCGCGGAGCGCGCCCTGGACTTTCTCGGTTCCTGAGAGGCGTTCAGAAAGAGCCGGAGAGGACGGCGCAGAACCGGTCGAGGTCGATGTTCCCGCCGGAGACGATGCAGACGATCTTGCCTTCTCCCGCGGCTCCGGAGAGGGCGCACGCCACCGGGCAGGCCCCCGCGCCCTCGGCAATGACCCGGTTGCGCTCCGCCAGCACGCGGAGCGCGGCCGCCACCTCGGCCAGGCTGGCCTTGAGGGCGCCGTCGATAAGGCCCCGGGCCCGCTCCAGCATCTGGGGGAAGACCGTCTTGGCGCCGATGCCGTCCACGAAGGAGGGACGGTAGTCCACCGTCCGCGGCGACCCCGCCGCGAGGGCCTCCCGGAGGGGAGCCGCGGTCTCCACCTCGGCCGCGAAGAGTCGGCAGGCGGGGCGGCGGGCCTTGATGGCGGCGGCGATCCCGCAGAAGAGGCCTCCCCCGCCCCAGGGGACGACGACCGCGTCCACGTCGGGGAGGTCCTCCAAGACCTCGAGCCCGATGGTGCCGTTTCCGGCCATGACCTGGGGATCGTCGAAGGCGTGGATGAACGTGCCGGGGACGCCCGGGTACCGGCGTTCCTCGAAGGTCTGCCACCAACGCTCGTAGGGGACCTTCAAGACCCGGCCCCCCAGCCGCTCGATGGCCGCCACCTTGGTGGCGGGGGCGGTTTCCGGGGCCACCACCGTGCAGGGGATGTCCAGACGACGGGCGCAGAAAGCCACCCCCTGGGCCATGTTGCCGGCGGAGGCGGTGAGGACGCCGCGCGAGAGCTCCTCCGGGTCGAGCTGCGCCATCGCGTTGGCCGCCCCCCGGATCTTGAAGGCCCCGATGGGCTGCAGGCTTTCGAGCTTGAGGTAGATCTCGGCCTTGGCCTCGGGCAGGTTCAACCGCACGAGGGGCGTGCGCAGGGCCATGCCCGCGATGCGCCCCCGGGCCTTGGTAATTTCATCCAGGCTCGGGATCAGAACTCCACCCACGTCCCCACCCCCGTCTCGCGGGCCCTCCGGTCGACGTGGGCGGCGGCGGCCAGGTCCTCCACGGCCAGGCCCAGCGACTTGAAGAGCGTGATCTCCTCCCCCGAGGTGCGCCCCGGTGCGGAGCCCAGGAGCAGCTCGCCGATCTCGGCCCG
>DATMQU010000176.1:0-2503 GCA_035566715.1 Vicinamibacteria bacterium | reverse complement strand
GTCCGAGGACCAGAGCCACCGTGAACGGGTCGGCCCCGAGCCGCGCGCACAGGGTCGCAGCAGTCCTCCGCAGGTCGCGCGCCTCGAAGTGCTCCCCTCCCATACGGCTGCGGACGCGGTCCATCGTGACGGCTAGGTGCGAGCGGTCGCCGAAGACCCGCTCGCCACCCTGGCCCTGGACACGTCGCAGCAGAGTGACCGCTTGCTCCGAAAGCGGGATGAGGCGATCGCGGCCGCTCTTGTTCCTGACCGCTGGCAGCCTCCAGACCCTTGCGGCGAGGTCCACCTCGGTCCACGGAAGCTCCGTTGCCTCTCTCACGCGGCTCGCCGTGAGCAACGAGAAGCGAAGCGCTTCGCCGAGCATGCCTTCGTCTTCGGTCGCCTTCCAGAACCTCCAGACTTCCGCAGGCGAGAGCACGCGCTCGCGTTCCTTCGCAGCTGCGCCGACCTTCGCGAGCCCCACGAGCGGTGACACGGGCGGGAGCCTCACGCCCAGGCCGCGGGGCCGCTGCTCGATCCAGCGCCACACGGCGCACAGGAACTCGCGAACGCGCGGCCCCATCGAGGAGCCGCCCTTCTGAACCGCGACTTCCTGCGTGTGGAGGAAGTCCTCGGAGGTCACGTCCTCCGGGGGTAGGTCGCCGATGGTGGGGATAACGTGGTTGCGGAGCATCCCGTCCCATTGGAGCAGCGTGGTCCGGCGGGCGGGCCGCTTGTATTTGCCGCTGGGCGTCGTCCTTCGGTACTCGACGTAATCCTTGGCAAGCCGCCCGAAGGTGACCGACCGGCGAGAGCGCTCCTGGGCCGCCCTCCGGCGGTCCTCGGCACGGCGCTTTCGTTCCTCGCGCTCATCCTCGCGCCTCTGGATGCGATCCGCGTGAGGGTCGCGGCCCTCCTCCCCAACAGCGGTCAACGCGGCGCGGGCGGCGGAGCGCGCCTTCGAGAGCGGCATCGTCTTTGCATCGCCGAGCTTCAGGCGGCGGGCCGTCTTCCCGACCGGCGACCAGTAGGCCACGAGCCAGGTCCGGGCGCCCTTAGCGCTCACGCGCAGGCGCAAGCCCGACCCTGGCTCGCGGTACTCCGTGCGGTCCTTGCCCGCGCGGCAGGGGAGCTGCTTCCCGTCTTCGGGTCCGAACGCCCGCTGCTCCGTCGCTCCCACTGGTCCTCCAAACATCCGCTACTGGTCGGGCCTCCTGTGCAGGGTCAAGGCGGGGTCAAGGGTCGGCCGCGACCGCGGGACGATAGTAGACCATGAGCAGGACACCACGGGACCACGCTCCCGCCCGCGCCCGTCGCGGCGAGACGCACCTCTGGTTGATGCTTTGCTCATGTCCTGCTACGGACTATGGCCTAGGTTCTTCCAGTAGCGACGTCGCCATCGGACCCGGCGGGACCCGAAGACTCACGGGCCGACGCGCAGCCGCAGGGCGCCTTCCTCTACCCAGTGGGCGAGGGCCCGGCGGATGCGGAAGGAGTCCGCGGGGATCTCCGCCTCGCACTGCCGCGGGGTGACTCCCGCGCAGGCCTTTTCCCAGAGGGTCACCACGAGGGCGTAGTCGGGCTCGCGGGGAACCGTGGTGGGGCTCGCCCCCGTGGCTTCGAGCGAGGCGTCGTCTGGAACGAGGGCACGGGCCGCTTGGAGGCCGCCGTAGCGCCGGATCCCCTCCGCCGTGACGGAAGCGAGGTCCAGGAAGCCGGAGGGCGACGACTCACCTTCGGAGGAACGACCGGACAAGGAGTAGGTACCGGCGAAGGGCTTCTCCAGGAGCTGGAAGAAGGCTTCCTCGCTCTGGAGCCGCCCGGCTTGGCAGCTGCGCACCCGACCCCCCTCCAGGCCCAGGGTGGCGGTTACGGCCCCTTCGGCATCTCTCAGGGTGAGGGTGCCCCCCGTACGCTTCTCGGACAGGCTCTGGAGAAGGCTGGGAAGCCCAAAGACCCCCAGTTCTCCGGATTCGCGCACCGGGACAGCGGATGCCTCCGCGGCCTTGGCGCGCGCGGCGAAACCCTCCAAGGCCCGGACCGCGGCGGGGACGAACCGGTGGCCGGCGAAGCGGCGGGCGATTGCTTGAAAGGCCTCCACCACCTCGTCCGTGAACGTGCCCGACAGGGCATCGATGATGCAGATGAGCTCGGGGTCCTTCTTGCCCGCCAAGAACCGCCGCAAACCGCGGGGCAGGTTGGCTTGGAGCTCACCCAGGAGACGGGCCAAGACGGGCGGGCTCGCAGACAAATCCTGGGATGACAGCTCGCGCAGCCGGTCCAGGGTGGGCCCCATCTCGGGACGCCGTCCCAGCCCGTGGTCGATCACGGCGTTCCAGGCCAGGGGCGTGCCCATGCGCGCAAGGGCGGAACAGATCCGGTCGAGAAGCGCACTCGCTTCCCCTCGCGCCTGCTCGCCGCCTTGGGCTTCCCGTGCCATCTCCGTTTCGAAGAGGCGGAGGAGGTCGATCAAGGCCTGCTGCGCCTGGACCTCCTTCATGGCCCCCAAGCCCGTGACCACCTC
>DATMQU010000175.1:0-5691 GCA_035566715.1 Vicinamibacteria bacterium | reverse complement strand
CATCGGCGACCAGCCGGTGGCCAGCCTGGCCAAGAAGGAGGAGCTCATCTACCTGCGCGGCCGCGAGGCCCCCTTCGTGCTCCCCCGCCACTCGCCCGTGCTCCAGCTCGTGCAGCGGGTCCGCGACGAGGCCCACCGGTTCGCGGTGGGCTTCCACCGCCAGGCCCGCAGCGCGCGCACGCTGCGCTCGGAGCTGGACGAGATCCAGGGGGTGGGACCGACCAAGCGCAAGAAGCTGCTCTCGCGCTTCGGCTCCGTGCGGGGCGTGCGGGGGGCGAGCGAAGCGGAGCTGGCGGCGGCGGTGGGCAAGGCCACGGCCGCGCGCATCCAGGCCCATTTCGGGAAGGGGGTCTAACCGCATGCTAGTATCTGGGGTTTCGCGGGGGGGGCTTGGAAGGGCTGACGCCGGAGAGGATCGCGATCGGGCTCACGTACTACGTGGTCCTGCTCTTCAGCCTCTCCGTCCACGAGTCGGCCCACGGCTTTATCGCCTGGCGGATGGGAGACGACACCGCGCTGCGCCAGGGCCGGGTCAGCCTGAACCCCCTCGTGCACATCGATCTTGTGGGAACCGTCCTCATCCCTCTGCTCCAGATTTTCGGCCCCGGCGGCATCCCTCTCCTGGGCTGGGCCAAGCCCACGCCGGTGGGGGCCCAGAACTTCCGCCGCCTGGCCCAGGGGCACGTTCTGGTGGCGGGGGCGGGCCCGGCTTCGAACCTGGTTCTGGCCGCCATCTTCACCGTGCTTCTCCTGATCACCGTACGCACGGGGCTGGTGTCGGGCGCGGACGAGTTGCCCTTTCTGATACTAGCCGTCGGGATCCAGATGAACGTGGCCCTCGCCATCTTCAACCTCGTGCCCCTGCCCCCCCTCGACGGCTCCTGGGTGGCCTCCTGGGGCCTGCCCCGCAGCATTGCCGCCCGCTACGACCGCGTGGTGGAGCCCTATGGGAGCTGGATCCTGCTCATCCTGTTCATGACCGGCATCCTGGGGCGGATCGTGGGTCCCTTGGTTAGCATGTTCACGCACCTCCTCTTCCGGCTCGCGCTCTAGCATGCCCCGGCCCCGCATCCTTTCCGGCATGCGCCCCACCGGCCCCCTCCACCTGGGGAACTTCATGGGGGCCCTGGAGAACTGGGTGCGCCTCCAGGACGAGTACGAGTGCTTCTTTCCCATCGTGGACTGGCACTCGCTCACCACCGACTACGCCGACCCCAAGGGCATCCGCGGCAACGTCCTCGAGGTGGCCACGGACTGGCTGGCCGCCGGCCTCGACCCCGCCCGCTCCGTCCTCTTCATCCAGAGCGCGGTGCCGGAGCACGCCGAGCTGCACCTGCTGCTCTCCATGGTGACGCCCGTCGCCTGGCTGGAGCGCGTTCCGTCCTACAAGGAGCAGCAGCACCAGCTCCTGGAAAAGGACCTCTCGACCTACGGTTTCCTGGGCTACCCCGTCCTGCAGACGGCGGACATCATCATCTACAAGGCGGACGCGGTGCCGGTGGGGGAAGACCAGGCCCCCCACCTCGAGCTCAGCCGGGAGATCGTGCGCCGCTTCAACCACCTCTACGGGCCGATTTTTCCGGAGCCGAAGACGCTGCTCACCAAGACTCCCCGCATCCCCGGCACGGATGGACGCAAGATGTCGAAGTCCTACGCCAACGCCATCTACCTGCAGGATGCGCCCGACGTCGTCCGGGAGAAGCTGCGCACGATGGTCACGGATCCGGCCCGGAAGCGTCGCACCGACCCCGGCAACCCCGACGTCTGTCCGGTCTTTGATCTGCACCGGGCCTTCTCCCCGCCGGAGACCCAGAACTGGGCCGCCGCCGGTTGCCGGAGCGCGGGCATCGGCTGCTTGGACTGCAAAGCGCGTCTCGCCGACCACTTGCTGGAGCGCCTGTCCGGCATCCACGCCCGCCGCCCCCAATACGCGTCGCACCCCGACCACGTCTGGGACATCCTGCGCGAGGGGTCAAAACGGGCCCGGGCCGTGGCGGCGGGAACCTTGGCCGAGGTCCGGTCGGCCATGAAGATCGACTATCAGCGGCCGCCGACGTGAGCGACGAGCGGGAAGACCGCGAGCCCCCCCTGGTCCCCCCGGAGGGGGTGGAGTCGGTCCTCCCCGCGGATGCCCCCCGCATTCAGCTCCCGGTGTTCGAGGGTCCGCTGGACCTGCTTCTCTACCTGATCCGGCGGGACCGCATCGACATCCACGACATCCCCATTGCTCCCATCACCCGCCAGTACGTGGAGTACCTGGACCTGATGAAGGAGCTGAACTTGGACGTGGCCGGGGAGTTCATGGTGATGGCGGCCACGCTCATCCACATCAAGTCCAAGATGCTCGTCCCCGTCGATCCCACGGAGGCGCAGGGTGAGGAGGAGACGGAAGACCCCCGCGCGGAGCTGGTCCAGCGCCTGCTGGAGTTCCAGCGCTACAAGGAGGCGGCGGGGGTCCTCCACCAGCAGGCCCAGATCCGGGCCGCGACCTGGACCCGTCCCGACGGGGTGGTCCCCCGGTTCGACGACTCCGGGGAGGAGATGCTGGAGGCCGGGCTCTTCGACCTCATCACCGCCTTCCGAGAGGTGCTGGAGAGGCGCAAGACCCTGCTCGCCCACGAGGTGGAGCCGGAGGGCAAGACGGTCGAGCAGCGGATGGAGGAGCTGCTGTCCCTGCTCCGGGCCGGGGAGTCCCTGGAGTTCGGGGGACTGTTCGCGGCGCAGGAGACCAAGAGGGACATGATCTTGACCTTCCTCGCCCTATTGGAGCTGATCCGGCTCAAGCAGGTGAAGGTCTACCAGCGCGGCCTCTTCGGGCCCATCCGCGTGTTCCGGCCCCTGGGACCCGAGAACGGCGCCCCGCGCCCGGTGGCCTAAAATCAGGGAGCCCACGAGAGGATCATTGAAACAGAACCAGGAAGAGAACGAGAGCGGCGCGGTTCCCGAGGGGGCGACGGACGAGGCCCCGGTTCTCCCCGCCGCGGAGGTGCGGGCGGTCCTCGAGGCCCTGATCTTCGCCTCCCCCCAGCCCCTCACCCCGCGCGAGATCACAGAGGTCATGGGGGGGGTGCCCCGGGAGGCTTGGCAGGCCGCGCTCGAGGAGCTGCGCGCGGATTACGCCCGGGACGGCAGGGGGCTGCAGCTTCTGGAGATTGCCGGGGGCTGGCAGATCACGACCCGGCCCGAGTACAACGACTGGGTGCGCGAGCTGCTCGACCCCAAGGCCCCCACCCGCCTCTCCATCCAGGCCCTGGAGACGCTCGCGGTCGTGGCCTACAAGCAGCCGGTCACGCTCCCCGAGATCATCGAGCTCCGGGGGGTCAAGTCCGGGGGCGTGATCAAGACCTTGCTCGAGAAGAGACTGATCCGGATCCTGGGGCGCAAAGAGGTGGTGGGCCGCCCCATCCTCTACGGCACCACCAAACAGTTCCTCCTCCACTTCGGCCTCAAGGATCTTGGTGATCTGCCCCGCATCGAGGAGTTTGCCGAGGTCTTGGGGGAGGAGGTGGACGTGGCCGGACTCAAGCGCGCCATCGAGGCTCCGCGGCCGGTGGAGATTCCCCTCGCGGAGGGGGAGGCCGGCGCTTCAGACGGCGAGGGGTCGCTCGAGGCCGGAACGACCGACGACAAGTCATCAAGTAATACTTGATATTTCGTATCTAATTCATTATCATTGAATCAGATTTCTCTCTGGAGAAAGCATGATTCGATCTTGTCCGCTCGCCCTCCGGCTGGCCCTGCTCGCGGGTGGCGTCGCCGCCGCGACCCTGGGCTGCAGCGCCCTCGACGTCCTCAAGAACCTCACGGGGTCGGGCACCCTCACCATCAACGCGTTCACCGCCAATCCCACCCAGGTCGTGGCCGGCTCCAACACCACCTTGAGCTGGGACGTGTCGGGAGCGGACTCCGTCACGATCGATCAGGGCGTCGGCACCGTCACCACGAGCGGCTCCAAGCAGGTGATGCCGACCTCGACCCTCGTGTACACGCTGCTTGCGAAAGCGAGCGCCTCCACGGCCACGTCCTCCGTGCAGGTCGTCGTTCTTCCCGCCCTGCACTGACCCCGCCTCCCCAAAAAACCCCACCCCAGCTCCGGAGTATGATCCGCTCGTGGAGGAGCGTCTCCAGAAGATCCTCTCCCGCGCGGGGATCGCCTCGCGGCGGGGAGCGGAAACGGTCATGAGCCAGGGCCGCGTCACCGTGAACGGGACCGCGGCGACCCGGCTCGGCACCAAGGCGGACATCACGCGCGACGACATCCGGGTGGACGGCGTGCGCCTCCGCCCGCCTCCCGGGCCCGTGTACCTGATCCTGAACAAGCCCAAGGGGGTGATCACCACCCGCCACGACCCCGAGGGGCGCACCACGGTCATGGACCTGGTGCCCGCGGTGCAGGGCCTCTTCCCGGTGGGGCGGCTGGACGTGACCACGGAAGGCCTCCTCCTCCTCACCAACGACGGGGGCTTCGCGGAGCGGGTGGCCCACCCGCGCTACGAGGTGCCCCGGGTCTATGAGGCCAAGGTCCGGGGCGTGCCCGACGCCCGGGCCCTGGCCGCGCTGCGCACGGGGGTGCGCGTGGAAGGCGAGCGCCTGCGCGTGGACCGGGTCCGGGTGCTCGAAGCGGACAAGCATGCCTGGCTGGAGCTCACCCTGCACGAAGGCAAGCAACACGAGGTGCGGCGGCTGCTGGAGGCGGTGGGCCACCCCGTCTCGAAGCTGAAGCGGGTGGCGTTCGGTCCCCTCACCACGCGGGGGCTCGAGCCGGGGGAGTTCCGGCATCTCACCCCCCAGGAGGTGAAGAGCCTGCGCCGGGTCGGCGGCTCCAGCGGGGGCCGAGCCCGCCCGTCGGTCTCCTCCCCTCCCCGCCGCCGGGAGAGCCGGCAGTGATCCCCCGCCTGGCCGGGCCTTGAGACCGCGCGGCCCGGTCGTCGCCATCGACGGACCCTCGGGGGCGGGCAAATCGACCGCCGGCCGCGCCCTGGCCGCGCGCCTGGGCTACCTCTACATCAACACCGGAGCCATGTACCGGGCCCTGGCCCTGAAGGCGCTGCGCACGGACGTCCCCTTGGACGGGGAGGAGGCGCTGGCCGGCCTCTGCCGGGCCAGCCGCATCGAGCTCGCGGAGGGCGGGGAGGTGCTCCTGGACGGGAGGGCGGTGACCGCGGACATCCGGGCCCCGGAGGTGAGCGGGGCCGCCTCCCGGGTCTCGGTGCATCCCGCGGTGCGGCGGGAGATGGTGGCGCGCCAGCGGGAGCTGGGCCGCGACGGCGGCGTCGTGCTGGACGGCCGCGACATCGGCACCGTCGTGTTCCCCGACGCGGAGGTCAAGTTCTACCTGGACGCCGATCCTGCCCTGCGGGCCCGCCGTCGGCACGCGGAGCTGGCCCGAGTAGGGGTGGCCGTGCCCCTGGAGGCGGTGGAGCGCGAGGTGCGGGAGCGCGACCACGTCGATACCCACCGGCCGGTATCGCCCCTGGCCCCCGCCAAGGACGCCATCTTCCTCGACACCTCGCGCCTCTCTCCGGAGGAGGTGGTCGAGCAGATGGTGGCCCGCTTCCCTTTCCGTCCCCGAGCCTGAGGACGGTCGCGGGTCAGAGGCGGAGGCGGGTGAACTCGTCGAAGGTGGTGACGCCCTCGCGCAGGAGGTCCAGGCACTGCTCGCGGATCGTCCTCATGCCGGTGGCCACGGCC
>DATMQU010000174.1:0-10242 GCA_035566715.1 Vicinamibacteria bacterium | reverse complement strand
TACCGTCCGCGATGCCGATCCGTCAGCCGACACTTTCGGGTCTCATCTTCGAACTGACGCCCAACGGTTCGCGGCCGATTCCGGGTGCAAGCGTGTTGGGAGACTTCAGCGGGGGGTTGGGTAATGGGACCGGCGCAATCACGTTGTCCGACGCAGCGGGTCGCTACCTGCTTTGTGGGGTCGTTGACGCCGGCCTGGGCTTTTCCATTTTGGCCTCCAAGGTCGGATACGGCAGTGCATTCCTCTCAGCCGACGTCCGCGTGACGAGAGTCCTTGATATCGAGCTTGTTCGTCAGTGAGGCTCAGTCACACGGGAGGCGCCTGCGATGGAGGAGTCTGTCGCGCGCCTGGCGCTCGTTCCAGTCGTTGCATCTCGCGCCACGGGGTTTTGGTCGCGAGGCCCACAGCCAACGCACCGACATTCCACAGTACGAGGCCAACACCCGGCGGACGTAATGCCGGATACCGACGTTGAACGGCGATGATGGTCCGTCCGATGGGAATCAGCGCAAGAAACACGAAAAGCCAGAAAGCTAAGCTATTGATTGCGGTGCCGGTCTGGCGTCCATGGGGTGAATAGTAACCAGCCTCCAATCACCGCCTGGCCTCCTGCGAGAAACACGATCAGAACCAAGCGTACCCACGATAGCCCGTCTTGACCATCACTCGCGTTGTCGACACTCAAGCAATTTCTCCACGTGTTGGGGCTACGGGTCGAAGTGTACCAAGAAGAACTGGCGGATGGCTGCAGGCTGGCTGAGGGCGGGGACTCGGCGGGGCTGCGCTCGGTCACTGTCCCCGTCTTGTCCCTCTTCTCGGTCCGGACCGTGCCACTCAATCCGAGGTGGCACGTGCTAACCCCCTGTCTCGTCGTCGACGGGCTGGACAGGGTTGGACCGGTCGGCGGGAGTCTCCCGGTTCGATTCCCAGCCGCTTCCGCGAAGCTCTCCGGTTGCGATCGCCCGAGTAGCGCTAATTTCCCGGTCGCGCCTGCGGCTGCCCCTCCAGGAGCGCGGTGACGGAAGCAGGGAGCTTGTCCGCGTTCGCGAGCAGAAGCGACACCTGCCATATCTGCGTTTGGGTGAGGCTGTTATCAAAGCCCGGCATTCCCGTCAGGCGGATGCCGTTCGCAATCTTCCAATAGGTCTCGCCCGGCGGATCGTCCGTCACGCCATTGCCGTGGAAGAACTGGGGGGGCTTCGGGAACTCACCGCGCGCGATCGCAGTCTCCGGCTTACTCGGGAGGCCATGGCACACGGCGCAGTGCTCAAGATACTGATGAGCGCCGGCGAGGTGGTTGGCCTCGCTCGCGTCGATGGGCGCCGCCTTCGGCATCTCTCTCTTGATCCGCGCGTGAAGCGCCCTCGTCGCCAGCATCTCCTCAAAGGGCATCGGCGCCGCCCCGGTCGCAACGGGGGCAAAGCCTCCCGCGAAGTAAATGAAGACGGCGGCGGCCGTAACCGCGAGCGTCACGAGAACACCGAGCAGAAACGCCCTCACTGGGCCTCCTTTGCGGCGCTGCCGAGCACCCTGCCCTCGAGATCCTCGCTGCCCAGGAGCATCCGCGTCGAGGTGACCAGGACCCCGTAGGGGACCGTCGGCCACCCGCCGGATGCGGCACCCCCGCGCGCCAAGATCCGTGGGAGCCCTGGGCGGGAGAGCGCCCAGGGCAACCCGGCAACCCGTTTATTATAAATGTTCCTCGACAATGGTGCTCTACACGCGGGGAACGCCTACTCGCGATCCAGAACTCCTTCACGGGTGCTGGGTGATGGTGGGGAACCTCGGGTGGTTCATGCCGTCCGAGGTGGCAAGGCGACATTCGACACCGAAAAAGGGGCTGGCGAACTTCGGTGCTGGGCGAGAACACGCACCGACGAGGGAGTCGCGGCCAAGTGATGGGATGAGCCAAGAACGGGAACGACTTCCTACCCGCCATCCCGGAGCCTTCTTCCCTGTCCGTGTTTTGTCCGTGTGCTCGGTGGAACTCGGGGACGCTCGGGGCAGGAGGACGCCCCTAAGCCTCTGAATCTTCTGACTCGGACTTCCCAAGCTACTCCTAGCTGGGTGGGGTTTCTTGCGTTCGATTCCCACCCGCTTCCGCCAAGCTCTCACTATAACCGGCTGAGTCGATTGAATCGGCGGAGGAGCTTCCTCCTTATCTCACCCCTGCCGGTGCGCGTTTGGTGCGGGTTGAGATCTCCGGCTGGTTGGAACTGATCCCCCGGGGTAACCGGACCGAGCAACGCACTCTCATCCTCACGTCAATTCGCCCGGATCTTCACGGAGGCCGCCTGCATTGCGCCAAGCAGGGTCGCCTCGCGTGCTTTCTCGGCGGCCGAGGCCTCGGAGCCGGTCCCGCGCGGGCCGGCCTTGATCGACCGCTCGAGCTCAGGCAGCGCGGCGCGCGCGGCGGGCCCCATCTTGCCGAGGCCGGCGACGATCGTCTCGCGCACCGCGATGGCGGTGTCCTTGCTGCGCAGCGCGGAGGCGAGGTAGGGCACTGCAGACCGGCCGAAACCGAGCAGGCGCTGGACGGCGAGCGCCTGTTCGCCGGCGTTCTTCTCGTCGAGCTGGAGGGCGAGCTCGTTGAGTTCGTCCGCTGTCCTCAGCGTCGCCGCCCCCGCTTTCGCCGGGCCTAGGAGCGCGTTGCGAAGCGGGCCAACGTCCACGCCTGCTTTCGCCGCCAGGCCCGCGAAGAAGCGGGCCTTGTAGTCGTCGCCAGCGCGAAAGTAGCACCACGAAGTGCCCAGCAGGGCCTCGCCCTCGAGCCGGGGGTTGACCTGCGAGACGCGTTCGTAGGCGGTGACCGCGCGCGCCCACTGTCCACCCGCGCGATAGCTGAGGGCCACGCCCAGGGCCGCCTTGGCGTTCTTCGGCTCGAGCTTCAGCGCCTTTTCGTAGGCGGCCACGGCCTCGGTGATGCGGGGTGGCCGGAGGTGGCGGTAGATCCAGCCGAGGTTGATGAACGCTCCCGCGTCCTGACCGTCCGGTCGTCCAGTGACCTTGAGCAGAACGGCCAGGCCCTCGTCGAGTCGATCGTCGTAACCAAGGAACAGCCCGTAGTTCGACAGATAGGTGAGGTTCTCGGGCTCGAGCGCGACCGCCCGGCCGTAGGCGTTCGCGGCCAGCTTGAGCTCGCCGACGTTGTAGGCGGCCGTGCCGTGCGCCGCCTGCGCCTCGGCCACGCCCGGCATGGCGGCGGTGACCACGTCGAGCGCCGCTTTCGCACCGCGCCAGTCTTCCTTACGAAGGAGGAGCCGGCCGAGCAGCCATTGCGCGTCTCCCGAGGACTTAAGGTCCATGGACAGCATGCGCAGGCCGGCAAGGGCGGCAGTAGCGTCACCCTGCCGGAAGAGAAGCGCCAGGGCCGCGACCGGCGGCGTGGCCCAGGATGGGTCGAGGCCTGCGGCCCTGGCGTAAGCTCCCGCCGCATCCGCGAGCTGCCCGCGGCTCTCGAAGACGCGTCCCACGGTGAACTCGACCAGCGGGTTCTTCGGCTCGAGGAAGACGCCCTGTTGGACCGCGGCCATGGCTTCGCTCGCCCTGTCGAGCGGATCCTGGGCCAGTTGGGCGAGGGCCAGCGCGGCTAGGGCTTCGCCGGAATGGGTGTCCGCCTGGACGGCCCCACGCGCCGCCTCGAGGGCCAGGTTGGCCTTTCCCTGAGCGGCGAGGGCAACTGCGAGGCTCGCTCCCGCACCCGAGCGGGCGTCGAAAGACAATGCGCGCTGGAATGCGGCCTCGGCCTCGGGAAGGATCCGTGCCGCTAGCAGGGCGTCGCCGCGTGCGATCTGAGCGGCGGCGGACGACGGTGCCGCTCGTACTGCTCGCTCAGCCGTCTCGCGGGCGACGGGATCGCCGAGGCGAGCCTGGGCGCGGGCCAGGGCGGCCAGGCTGTCCGCCCCGGCCTCGGCTTCGACTGCCTCCCGGGCAAGGGTCAGGGAGTCCGCTGCGGTCCCGCCCCGCAACGCGAGAGCGGACTGGGTGGCCTGGACGCGCGCCCGCACGCTCGACGGCACGCCCGAGACCAGCCCGGCATCGCCGAGGGCCTTGCTCGCCTCATCCAGCTTGCCCAGCCTCAGGAACAGACGCGCGAGCGCAAGCTTCGGTTCCGGGTCGCGAGGTGCCTGCGCGGCTGCCTTCTGCAGGATCTTGATGGCTTCGTCCTCCTTGCCCTTGTCGACCTGGGCGTCGGCCTTGGCGATCACGTCGTCGAGTTTCTTGTCGCCCCACGCGAACGGGACGACGGACACGCACAACGTCACTACCGCATGGATAGGGAAGATCCGCATCTTCACCTCCGAGACAGAGTCTACACAGCCGGCGGTGCGATTCACGGCCCCAGGGAGGTCGTCGGCTGCGCTGCGCCTCGCCTAGGCACCTCTCTATTCCAAGTCTTGCCGCCAAGCCTTAGATCTTCGTTTTCTAATCATCGCTCAACAGACCGCGGGTTTCCCATTCCCAGGAGGCAGGCTGGCGGACGCGCTGACCGGTCGCGGGCGGGGACTCATCTCGGCGCTGCTCCGCATTCGTGCCCGCGCCTGCTCTGGGACTTGACCGCACGGTTAAACTATCCATAAGCTGGCTAGGTGCCTGCGAGACGGCAATCCTACGGAGTCTCCGATGTACGGATTCCAGCCTAGTGAAGACCAAAGGACTCTAATAGAGGCAGTACACCGCTTCGCCGTGAGGGAGCTGCGGCCACATCTGCGAGCGTCGGATGACGCCGGCGCGCTGCCGGAATCGACTACGCGCTCGGGCTGGGAACTGGGGTTGCTCCCGGCCAGCGTTCCCGAGGACTTCGGCGGCTTTGGGGAGCGGTCAGCGGTCACCGGCGCGCTCGCCGCGGAAGAGCTGGGCTGGGGTAGCCTGGCGGGAGCCCTTGCCCTCATGGCGCCGAACCTCGTGGCGCTGCCCGTCCTGCTCGGGGGAAGCGCTCAGCAGAAGCAAGAGTTGCTGCCCAGCTTTGCGGCGGATGCCTACCAGCCCGGCTCGGCCGCACTGATGGAGCCGCGTTACGACTTCGATGCAGGTGCGCTCGAGACGCGCGCCGTGCGTCGGGATGGACACTACGTCCTCACCGGCTCCAAGTGCAACGTCCCCTACGCTGCGGAGTCGAGATGGCTGACCGTCTATGCCTCTCTCGACGGGGAAACTCGGGCCTTCCTGGTCAAGCAGGGTGCACCGGGGTTGGTGATAGGCGAGCGTGAGCGCAACATGGGCATAAAGGCCCTCCCCCTCTACGCGGTCGAGCTACGGGACTGCATGGTGCCGGCGAATCAAAGGCTGGGCGGCGAGGACCGGGCCGACGTCTCTGCGCTGCTCGACGCCTCGCGCGTCGCCTGGGCGGCGCTGGCGGTCGGCGTGGGACGAGCCACGTACGAGTATGCCCTCGACTACGCCCGGAACCGCAAGGCATTCGGCGAGGCGATCGCCCAACGCCAGGCGATCGCCTTCATGCTTGCCGAGATGGCGACCGAGATCGAAGCCGCGCGCCTTCTGGTCTGGGAAGCGGCGTGGCTGCTGGACGAAGGGAGAGAGGCCAGCCGTGAGGCGTACCTGGCCCGCAACCTGGCCGACGACATGGCCCTGATGGTCGCGGACCGCGCGGTCCAGATCCTCGGCGGCCACGGCTACATCCGTGACCACCCGGTCGAGCTGTGGCTGCGCGACGCGCGTGCTTTCGCGGTCTTGGATGGCTTGGCCATCGTATGAACCCGGAGCAACCACGATGATCTCGTTCGAACGGCCGCGCGAGATGTACGAGCGTCTGGAATTCGTGCGTCAAGTGGCCAGCGGCTTGATGCGCGAGAAGGCCCGCTACTACGACGAACACGAGCACGAGATCCCCTGGGAGTTCGTCAACCTCATGTGGGAGCGGCAGCTTAGGACCGGCGAGAGCTTCCGCGCTGGCGTGCGCCTGCCGAGCGACGGGACGAGCGTCGTAGCCCAGACGCTCGTCCATGTCATCGAGCTGCAGTCCTGGGGCGACGCGGGGATCTACCTATGCGGCCCCGGTGCCGGCCTGGGCGGGGCAGCGATTGAGGCGACCGGGACACCTGAGCAGAAGGCGCGCTTCCTCGCCCGTTACCGGGAAGGCAAACCGAAGTGGGCCAGCATGGCGATGACCGAGCCCCACTGCGGATCGGACACCGCGGCCATCCGCAGCACGGCCGTGCGCGATGGCGACTGCTGGGTCTTGAACGGCGAGAAGATCTTCGTCACCAGTGGACACAAGTCGGTGGTCGACTCCGAAGGCTTGATGGTGGTCTGGGCCACGGTGGATCGTTCGGCGGGACGCGCCGGGATCAAGCCCTTTGTCATAGAGGCGGGCACGCCCGGGCTCAAGATCACCAAGCTCGAGCACAAGCTCGGGATCCGGGCCAGCGATACGGCCGCCGCGGTCCTCGACAACTGCCGCGTCCCTCTCGACAACCTGCTTGGCAGCCCCGACATCGTGGACCGCACCAAGAGCTTCAAGGGCGCCATGGCCACCTTCGATGCCACCCGGCCGAATGTGGCCGCCAGCGCCCTCGGGATCGCCCGCGCCACTCTTGAACTACTCAAGGAGAAGCTGGCGGAGCGAGGCGTGAAGATCCGCTACGGCACGCCGCGCCGTCTCCTCACCTCTCTCGAGCGCGACGTCGTGGAGATGGAGGCCCAGCTCCGGGCGGGCTGGCTCATGACGGTGAAGGCCGCTTGGCTGATGGACCAGCGTCAACCGAACACCGTCGAAGCCTCGATGTGCAAGGTCAAGGCGGGCGACGTGGTCACCCGGACCACCCAGAAAGGCGTGGAGCTGATGGGACCGCTGGGCTACTCGCGCCGCCTGCTCTTCGAGAAGTGGATGCGCGACGCCAAGATCAACGACCTGTTCGAGGGCACCGGCCAGATCAACCGGCTGATCATCGCCCGCCGCATCCTCGGCTACAGCAGCCAGGAGCTGAAGTAGAAGTAGTAGGGGAACACCGGTCAATTGGGAGCACGATTCCAAACAATCGACCACGAAAAAGAACGAGACGAGAAAACGAACTGAGGTCGCCTACTTGGCCGGAGCCGCGGCGCTCTCGCCTAGGAACTCGAGCAGGACGGCGGCCAGGGCCTCGGGCTGATGACGCTGCATCATATGGCCGGCGTCGCGCAAGACCGCGTGACGCCAGTTGGGGAAGCTGGACCACCGCCGACGCCCCTCCTCATCGGGCAGCCGGGTCGCTGACTCCGCGCCCTCGAGGATCAGGACGGGACAGGCCACGTTGGCCCAAAAGAGTCGCGCGTGCTCGACGTCGAAGGCGCAGGGATGACCGGCCGTGAGCCTTGGGTCATGCTTGAAGCGCAGACGGCCGTCGGAACCTGGCGCGGTGCCCTTCTCGGCCAGGCGTAGCGCCAGTGCCGGCTGCAGGCGTGGGTCGGTCTCCCGCAACCTCGCTGCTGCCTCCTCTACGCTTTTGTAGCTTCGCTGCGGTCTCTCGCGCACGCGCTCGCGCTTTTCGAGCCACCGGGCCATGCGTGCTGGCCCGCCGCCAGGGCGTGGCAGCCCCGTCCCCTCCAAGAGCGCGAGCCGGGAGATCCTCTGCGGAGAGGCGCCGGCGTACAGGCCAGCGATCGCACCGCCCAGGGAGTGGCCCACGAGCGAGAGTCTCCCTCGCGCCACCAACGGAATCAGGTCGTGTAGGTCCGCAAGGTAGTCGGCGAGGTGATACCCAGCTCCGGCGCCCACGCGATCGCTATCGCCGTGGCCGCGCAGGTCCACCGAGATCAGGTGGAAGCGGCCGGCCAGGCCCGCTTCGGCCGTCGCCTCCCAGGCCCAGGCGTTCTCGAGCCATCCGTGGAGGAGCAGGACGGTGTGGTCGAGAGCGGGCTCCTCGGTGCCCCATTCGAGAAAGTGAGAGCTGAGGCCGCTCGGCAGGAGAACCCGGCGCGATCGGCAACCCATGACTGCGACCACCGGCCCCTGGGACCTGCTGACCTGGCGGTCAGGCCCCGTCCGTGACCAGCGCGGCCAGGGCCATGTCCGCGATCTGGCCCGCCACTTCCTCGGCGCTCAGTCGCCCGGATGGCTCGTACCATTTCGTTAGCCACATGACCATGCCGAGGATCGTGAATGTCGCCACCACGGCGTCGAGGTTCTTACGCAGCCTGCCCTCCTTCTTCAGCTGGATGACCGTCGCCCGGACCAGCTCGAAATACGCCCGCTTGCGCTGGGTGATGACGCGCCGGTCCTCGGACCTCAGGAAGCTCACGTCGTCGACGATCAGCGTCGTGAGCGCCCCTTTTCGTTCGCTGACGGCGACGCGCAAAGCGTGCTGGTAGATGATCTCCCGCAGTCGTTCCTTGTTGTCGCGCGCGCCCATGGTCGCCTCCAGCGACATCTTCTCGATGAAGTCCATGCTGCGATGCATGCTGGCGTAAAGCAGTTCTTGCTTGTCCTTGAAGTGGTAGTAGAGACCCGGCTTCGTGAGGTGGAGCTGGCGGGCCAACTCGTTCATCGAGATCCCTTTATAGCCTTCCCTCATCAGGATCGGCGCGGCTCGATCGATGATGTCCCTCTGCCGTTCGCTCTCCTTCCCGACGGCGGATCCTTGTCTCTTGGCCCCGGGAGAGCGCCTTGGGCGCGGCGCGTTCGAGGGCAGGCGAAGCCGGGAAGACAACGACTTGCGCGTCAGCTTCATGTGCAGACTCTACCATGAGCCCCGGGGGCCCGGCTCGAGGTCCGGCGGGGGTCAATGGGTTTGGGCAGGCGACACAGCGGGCAAACGAGCCCTTGACTTCTCGGTAAAGTACCTCTAGGCTCCGGGGCAAGCCAGTCGGCAACCTGCTTGGCCATGGCGTCGATACGTCAACGCTCTCGCGTCTCACGAATCACAGCGTTCCCCCGGGGGATGCGGGGGCGCAGTGTCTGGAGGCTCTATGAGGCGAACTTCTGCCCTGCTGCTTCTGCTCGTCCCCTTCGTCCTTCCCCCGAGGGCCCTCGCCCAGGCGCGCCTAACAGGCGCCGACCTGCAAGGCACGATCAGGGACGAATCGGGAGCGGTCGTTCCCGGTGCCACCGTTAGAGCAACGGACCTGGCGACGAATGTCTCGCGGACCGTCGTCAGCGACGGCAAAGGGGCCTACTACATCGGCGCCCTTTCCCCGGGGACGTACAGAATCACGGTCAGCCTCTCGGGCTTCGCCACCCAGACCAAGGAGGGCCTTGCGCTGCGCCTGGGCCAGGGAGTGGAGATCGACTTCACGATGAAGGTGGCCGGGGGCAAAGAGGAAACCACGGTCACTGCCGAGGCGCCTCTCGTCGACCTAAGCCAGACGGCGGTCCAGTCCGTCGTGGGACAGCAGCAAATCGACAACCTGCCGATCAACGGGCGGAACTTCATCAGCTTCTCCGTGATCACTCCCGGCGTCGCCCCCGACCGAACGCCGCAACAAGGGGCCTCGGCCACATCGGGGCTGACCTTCACGGGACAGCGCGCCCGATCCAACAACATCATGGTGGACGGCCTCGACAACAATGATGCCGCTGTCGGCTCCGTCCGGGCCGTCTTCAGCCAGGAAGCCATCCGGGAGTTCCAGGTTCTCACGGACTCCTATTCGGCGGAGTTTGGCAAGGCCGCGGGAGGCGTTGTCAACATCGTGACCAAGGGTGGGACCAACGAGTTCCACGGCAATGCCTTCTTCTATTTCCGGGACACCGCCCTGAACTCCAAGAACTACTTCGACAAGTTCGACATCTTCGGAAACCCCATTAACTCGGCGAAGGCCCCTTACAGCCAGAAACAGGAAGGCGCCACGCTGGGTGGCCCCCTCCAGAAGGACAAGACCTTCTTCTTCCTGTCCTTCGAGCGGACCGACATCAAGGACGCCCGGCTCGTGCTGATCGACCCCCAGACGGCCGCGGTGCTCAACAACGCCGGCTTCCCCGTGGATCTGGGCAACGTCCCTTTGAACCTCAAGAATACCGAGGCCCTCGCGAAGATCGACCAGCACTGGACCCCGGAACACACACTGACCCTACGGGGGAGCTTCGCATACATCAACAGGGAGGGGATCGACGACTTTGGGGGCATCGTGGCCAAGAGCCGCTCCACGGTGCAGCTCCGCACCGATTGGTCCGTGGCCGCTTCCGAGACCGATATCCTCTCGAACAATTGGATCAACGAAGCCCGCGCGCAATACGCGTACGAGAAGCAGGACATCAACGCCCTCGACCCTCGCTGCGGGGGCGAGTGCATTGGAGACAATCAAGGC
>DATMQU010000173.1:0-2461 GCA_035566715.1 Vicinamibacteria bacterium | reverse complement strand
TGCCCCGCGTGCTCCGGAAGTACCTCCGCCTCTACAAGGAGGTGGACCTGCGCGTGGTCTCCGCCGCCACCGAGACCATCCTCCGCCTCATCCGCAACCACGAGGTGGACCTGGCCCTCCTGACCCTGCCCATCGTGGCCAAGGACCTGGAGGTGCTGCCCGTGCTCAAGGAGGAGATGGTGGTGGTCACCGCGCGCGGCCACCCCCTCTCCCGCGAGCGCACCATCGAGCCCTCGCGCCTCGGCCGCTACCCCTGGGTCCTCTACGAGGCGGGGTCCAACACTCGGAAGATCCTGGAGCAGTTCTTCCGGGAGGAGGAGATCCAGGTGGACGTGGCCATGGAGACCGAGAACGTGGAGATCATCAAGTCCATGGTGGCGGCTGGCCTCGGCATCACCCTCATCCCCTATGCCGCCATCGTCAAGGACGTGCGGCACGGGCGCTTCGCCTACGCGCGCGTGCGCGGGCGCCGCCTCTACCGGGAGACGGCCTGGGTCTACCTGAGGTCGGACTACGTGCCCCGGTCCATCACCGAGATGATGCGCGTCTTCGACCTCATGAAGGACCAGTTCGGGAGTAAGCCGCCGGGGGCCTGAGCTGGGGTGGAGCCGCCCACTTCCTTGGGACGTTGCGTGGGTGGTATATTCGGGAGTATGAGAGTCAAGACATCCGTCACGATCGACGAGGCTGTGCTTCGGGCGATTGACCGGGCCACCAGCCGAAACCGGAGCCGCTCCCGTGTCATCGAGGATGCCGCTCGCGAGTTCCTCACACGACGTGCTCGAGGAGCAAGGGAAGCACACGACCTGGAGATTCTCAACGACGCCGCGGACTCCCTTAATCGTGAGATGGCCGATGTGCTGACGTATCAGGCCGACGTTTGAAGCGGGGTGATCTCTTTCGAGTGCGACGACCGCAACAGGGAGACCCAAGGGCTTTTCGCGTCTTCGTCGTGGTAAGTCGACAGACTCTGATCGATTCGAAGTTTTCCACGGTCGTCTGTGCACCTGTCTACGGCCGCCGAGATGGGCTCGCGACTCAGGTAGACGTTGGCCAGGAGGAAGGTCTTAAGCACGAGTCAAGCGTCCACTGCGACGCTATCGTCAGCCTGCCCAAAACCCTACTAACGGATTACGTCGCCTCGCTGAAACCCGCGCGTCTGCGCCTTCTTGACCAGGCCCTGCGAGTGGCGCTAGCCCTGGCCTGACGGAATCCCGGCGTGACTGAATGGTGGCCGCGTCCGTCCTGCATCTGAGTGACTCAACGCCGTTTTGGATCGAAAGCGGACGCCTCCCAGGAACTTGGCCTTTTTCACAGGCGCACTCTGCGTCCTTTTCCTATTCGGGGTGTCCTTGGGATGCTGGCCGCCCAAGGACGCGTCGTCCCTCAGGCGGTCTCCGACGGCGGCCGCGCCGCCCTAAGCAGGCCCTGCCGATCGTGACCCATGAGGTCGCCGATCCGCTCCAGGGTCACGTCCGCGGGTGGGTATTTCCCCACCTCCGCCGCGTCAAGGGCGTAGTGCCCCTGGCGGGGGAACACCGTCGTCACCCGCGAGCCCCACGCCTTCTTGACCGCGCTCAGAATGCGGATCTTGTCGTCCACGAGCACGTAGTGCTCGGCCGGGTATCGCCTCTCCACGTCGTCCAGCTCGTGTTCCTTGTGCACGTAGATGAGCACGTTTCCCTCGAAGAGCTCGCCCAGCCCGGAGCGCTCGACCTTGCGGGGCTGGAAGACTACGTCCCCGTCGGAAAGGATGACCGTGGGTCCCCACTGCTGGCAGTGCGTCACCGCGTCCAGCGAGTTCGGATAGAGCCGGTTCGCGAAGGGATAGTTCACGAGGAAGCTCGATACGGTGAGGAGGTGCGGGTCCCGGGGATGCTCGATCCGGTAGCGCTGGAGGGCGCCCAGGTAGTCGGCGTAGCCGAGCTCGACCCGGAGCTGCTCGAAGATCTCCCAGTAGCGCTGCTGGCGCTCGTGGCCGACCGTGCGCCCGAGGTGCCGCCTCAGGTCGGCGATGACCCCGTCGTTGTCGAGGAGGGTGTTGTCGACGTCGAACAGGAAGACCACCCCGGCCATGGCGAGCCCCACCTCCTCTCAGCTGCGGTCGGGGCCGAGCCGCGCCGCCGCCGGGCGGTCCAGGAGCCAGACCAGCCTCCCCCCCTCGGGTTGGATCAGCTGCGCGGGGAGCTGGTCGGGCTCACGCGGGCCCTCCAGGACGGCCTTCAAGGGCACGGCCTTGTCCGCCCCCGCCACCAGGAAGACGACGAGGGCGGCGGCGTTCAAGACGGGGGCGGTAAGGGTGATGCGGTGGCTGTAGAGTTTGCCGACCCAGTTCGCCACCACCAGACGCCGCTCCTCGTGGAGGGCCTTCGTGCCCGGGAAGAGGGAGGCGGTGTGCCCGTCGGACCCGAGGCCCAGGTACACGAGGTCGAAGCGCGGCCGCTCTTCCCCCGTGAGGCGG
>DATMQU010000172.1:0-3099 GCA_035566715.1 Vicinamibacteria bacterium | reverse complement strand
CACGTCGGCGACACCCGCTTCCCGGAGGGCCCCGGATCGGGCGGCAGCAACACCACGAACTCCGTGGCCCCCGTGGTGCGGCTGGCCGCCCACGAGGCCCGCGAGAAGGTGTTCGAGCTGGCCGCGGGCCTCCTCAAGGTCAAGCGCGAGGAGCTTCAGGGCGCGGAGGGGAGGATCTTCGTGGCCGCGGCGCCCTCCCGGGCCGTGACCTTCAAGGAAGCGGCGGCCAAGATGCCGGGCGAGGTGATCGCCTGCGTGGCGGAGAGGAAGAAGCAGTACGAGACGTTCCGCGGCGACCTGGCGGGGACGCAGTTCGCGGAGGTCGAGGTGGACACGGACACGGGAGAGGTTCGGGTCATCAAGATGGTCTCTGTGAACGACTGCGGCTTCCCCGTCAACGCCTTGACCGCCGAGAGCCAGGTCATCGGGGCCATGATCCAGGGGGCTTCCTGGGCCCTCCTCGAGAACCGCATCCTGGACCGCAACGTGGGGACCATGGTCAACCCCAACCTGGAGTCCTACAAGATCCTCGCCCCCAAGGACATGTTCGAGGCGGTCTCGATCTTGACCCCGCTCGCCAACGCCGGCAACAACACCTCCACGGCCGGGCTCGGCGAGCCACCCCTCGTCCCCAGCCTGGCCGCCATCGCCAACGCGGTTTTCAACGCCACCGGGGCCCGGGTGCGGACGCTGCCCATCACCCCCGACCGGATGCTCGCGGCCCTGTCTGAAGAGCGGAGGAGGGCATAACCATGCATGGCTTCGAGCTGGCGAAAGCGACGAGTGTGGCGCAGGCGCGCGAGCTCCTCGCCGACAGCAAGGGCAGCGTGCTCAAGGCGGGCGGCATCGACCTCCTGGATCACTTGAAGGAGCACCTTCTGGAGCCGTCGCGGGTGGTGGACCTGAAATCGATCCCCGGCCTGGACCGCATCACGGTGGAGGCCGACTCTTCCCTGAAGATCGGTCCCCTGGCCACCCTGGCCCGGGTGGCCGGCCACCCCGGCGTGCAGAAGTCGCACCCCGCGCTGGCCAAGGCCTGTGCGGAGGCCGCTTCCCCCCAGATCCGCAACGTGGCCACGATCGGAGGCAACCTCCTCCAGCGACCGCGCTGCTGGTACTACCGCCTCGAGTCATACAAGTGCTTGAAGAAGGGCGGCGACGTCTGCTTTGCGGTGGGGGGCGAGAACCGCTATCACGTGATCTTCGGGGGCGGGCCGTCGTATGCCCCCCACCCCTCGAACGCGGCCGTGGCCCTCCTCGCCTACGGCGCCTCCTTCGCGCTGGAGGGGCCGAAGGGCCCGCGCACGGTGGCCGCGGGCGAGTTCTTCGTCCTCCCCACCAAGGACCCGGAGCGGGAGAACGTCCTCGCCGCGGGCGAGGTCCTGACCGAGATCCATGTCCCCTCCGCGGCGGGGATGAAGTCCACCTACACGGAGATCCGCGAGCGCACGGCCTTCGACTGGCCGCTCGTCTCCCTGGCCGTGGCCCTGCGCACGGAAGGGGGAGCCGTCAAGGACGCCCGCGTGGTCCTGGGCGCGGTGGCGCCCATCCCCTGGCGGTCGACGCGCACGGAGCAGGCGATCCTGGGCAAGCCCCTGGACGAGGCGACCCTTTCCGCGGCCGCGCGGGCCGCCATCGTGGGGGCGGCGCCCTTGTCGGACAACGGCTACAAGGTCGGGCTGGTGCAGACCCTCATGCGCCGGACCCTCCTGTCTCTGGCCTGAGGACAGACCATGGAACCAGCCGAGGTCGAAAACACTCCCGTCTGCAAGCGCCTGCGGACCAAGATGTACTACGTCCTGGGCCGGGACCACGTGGACCTGCGGGTCTCCTCGCCGACCGCGCAGTACTGGTGCTCGCGCACGGCCACCGTCCTCGGACCCGACGACGTGTACTGCAGCCCGGAGTCGTGCCAGCCCCACCGGGGCTGCTTCGAGCCGGACTGAGCCCGGGCGGGGCGAGGGCCGGCACGCCCTCGCTCCGGCCCCGCTCCGCGGGGAGGGGCCTGTCTCTCCGCCCGGAGCGCCCCTTTACGCGGTCTGAATGACCTTCAGCACCCGCATGGCCTGGATGGAAATCTGGGCCGCGACCTTGCCCGCCAAGTCGACGAAGGCCTGCGCCGCGGGTGCCTCCGGGGCCGCGACCACGATGGGCTGCCCCTCGTCCCCCCCGGAACGAACGCGGGTGTCGATGGGGACCTCGCCCAGGAAGGGGATGCCCATGTCCTCCGCCATGCGCGAGCCCCCTCCGTGGCCGAAGATGTCGGTGCGCTCCCCGCAGTGGCCGCAGATGAAATAGCTCATGTTCTCGACCACGCCCAAGATCGGAATGTTGAGCTGGCGGAACATCGCCACCGCCTTGCGCACGTCGGAGACGGAGACGCCCTGGGGAGTGGTCACGACCACCGCCCCCGCCATGGGCACGCTCTGGGCCATGCTGAGGGCGATGTCCCCCGTGCCCGGAGGCAGGTCCACGATCAGGTAGTCCAGCTCGCCCCAGGCCACGTCCCGCATGAATTGCTGCACCGCCCCGTGCAGCATGGGTCCCCGCCAGATCACCGGCTGGTCCGGAGGGACGAGCATGCCCATGGAGATGACCTTCAGCCCGTGGGCCTCGGGGGGGATCATCCGCTTGTCCTCGCTCACCTCCGGGGAGTCGGTGCTCCCCAGCATCTGGGGGATGTTGGGCCCGTAGACATCGGCGTCCATCAGGCCCACCCGCGCCCCCTTACGCTGCAGGGCCACCGCGAGGTTGACGGAGGTGGTGGACTTGCCCACCCCGCCCTTGCCCGCCCCCACGGCCAGGATGTTGCGAATGCCGGGCACCGCCTGCCGACCGAAGCCACCGCGCGCCCGGACCTCGGCCGTCATCTTCGCCCGAGCCACCTTGACCCCGGGCAGGGCGGCCACCTTCTCCTCCGCCTCCGCCTTCATCTGGTCCTTGACCGGGCAGGCGGGGGTGGTCAGCTCGATCGTGAAATCCACCTCTTCGCCCTCGATCTTGACCTCCTTCACGAAGCCCAGGCTCACGATGTCCTTGTGGAGGTCGGGATCCTGGATCGTCCGCAGCACCGAGAGGACCTGATCTTTTGACACGCTC
>DATMQU010000171.1:0-3293 GCA_035566715.1 Vicinamibacteria bacterium | reverse complement strand
CCCCGTGGCTGCTCGCTCCCCTGGCCCTCGTGGGGAGTCTGACCACGGCCAGCGCCGCGGATCTGTTACCACTCCCGTCGGCGGTTGTCCCCCCGGGCGCCGCCCCCGACATCACGACCCCGGCGGCCGCGGCCTCGCCCGCCCTCGTCCTCGTCTGGTTCGACCCCGACCGGCTGCTGCCCTCGGCCTCCGACGCTCTCGGGCGCGAGGTGGCGGCGACCTTCCGGGACATCGGAGTGGAGGTGGCCTGGAAGCCAGGGGGACCGGGCCGCAGTTGCGCAGAGGGGCCGGTCCGCGAGATCCCCGTCATCCTCCTCCCTTCCGACCCGCGGCGGGGAAACGAGGGCGCGCACGTCATGGGCCTGGTGATCCGCGACCAGCGCCCCACCCGCGCCATCTGGGTGTTCCTGTCCAGCGTCCGCTGGACCCTCGGCGACCCCGCGCCCGAGCGTCCCCTCAACTCCCGACAAGAGCGGGAGGTCGCGCTGGCCCTGGCCCGGGTGGTCGCCCACGAGGTGGTGCACGCGATCGCCCCCGACGAGCCGCATTCCCGCGGCGGTCTCATGAACCACTCGCTGAATCGCGCCTTCCTGCTCGGACCCCGCAGCCCGCTCGCGGGGCCGTGCGCGCGCGCCTTCCTGGACCAGCTTCAGGCCCGGCCCGCCCCCCCGGGCGATACGCCGACATCGGGAAGAAGCGTCTCCTGGAATCGGGGCACGGACACGTTGACACCCGTGGACGCGCCGCCCTAGACTCGCCGCTCCATGCCCGAAGGCCGCGCGAGGCTCAGGCTGCCGCTTCTTATGGTCCTCGCGACGGCAGCGGCGTGCGGCGGCCGCGGCCCCGTCGGCCCGCGCGCCGCGCGGCCCAGCGTGCTCTTCGTCGTTTTCGACGATCTCTCCTACCACATCGGTCTTTACGGGGGTGCCGCCCGCACGCCCCAACTCGAGCGGCTGGCTCGGCGCGGCCGGCGATTCGACCGCGCCTACTGCCAATACCCGCTCTGCAGCCCCAGCCGTACGTCGTTCCTCACCGGCTGGGGGCCGGAGAAGACGCAGGTCTGGGGCAACCTCCGCCCGCCGCGGGCCTGGCTCGAGGGCGCGATCCCCCTGCAGGAGCACTTCCACGCCAACGGGTACTTCACGGCCCGGGTGGGCAAGGTGTACCACAGCCGCTTCGAGAGCGAGTTCCGGTGGGATTTCACGGAGGACACCTACGACGACGCCGCCGATGAGCAGGTCCAGGGCGCGATCGGATGGGGGCCCTCCCCCCGCCAGGACGCGGACGAGCCCGATGGGCGAGCGGCGCGCCGGGCGGTGCGCCTGCTGGAGGAGAAGAAGGACGTGCCTTTCTTCATCGGGGTCGGTTTCCTGAAGCCCCACGACCCCTGGGTGGTGCCCGAGCCTTACCTCCGCATGTACCCTCCCGCGGCGGTGACGCTGCCCCCCGAGGCCCCGGACCACGGGGACGACGCGATCCACGAGCCCCGGCGCGGGGCTCCCTTCGAGATCCCGCTGGAGAAGCGCCGAGAGGCCCGGGCCGCCTACCAGGCCGCGGTGACCTTTGTGGACGCCCAGCTGGGCCTGCTCCTGGACGCGCTCGATCGGCTGCACCTCTGGGACCACACGGTGGTGGTGGTGCTGGGCGACAACGGCGTGCATGTCGGCGAGCACGGGATCTTCGGGAAGATGACTCTCTTCGAGGAATCCGCGCGGGTGCCCTTGCTCCTGGCCGCCCCCGGCCTCGAGCGGCCGGGCACGCCCACCGGGAGGCTGGTGGAGCTCCTCGACCTCTACCCCACGCTTCTCGAGTTGTGCCGGCTGCCCCCCGTGGAGGGGTTGGAGGGTACGAGCCTTCTGCCCCTCCTCCGGGATCCCGACCACCCCTGGAAAGAAGCCGCCTACACGCTCCGGAAAGTGGGGGCCACCAAGAAGGGCCAGCTGGCCAGGAGCGTGCGGACCGAACGCTACCGGTACACGGAGTGGCCGGATGGAGAGACCGAGCTCTACGACCATCAGACGGACCCCGGGGAGTTCAACAACCTGGCCGAGGACCCACGCCGCGCCGCCGATCTAAAGGAGCTCAGGAAGACGCTCCGGGCCGGCGCGAGGGCGCGCCTCCCGGCGGGAGCGAGGGCGTCCCCCGGCGGCGAGCCCTAGGCCGCCGCGCGCGGAAAGCGGGCGGGGTGTCGAGGAGCGGTCGCAGCGGGTCCCGGAGTCAGACCCGCGCCAACAAGAGCAGTAGCGTCCGCATCACGAGATAGGCCAGGACCAGGAGGGCCACCGTCCGATGCGTCCTGAAGACGCGCCCGGCCCGCTCCAGCCAGCCTTCCCGATACGCCTGGACCGGACCGCGGGCCAGGAAGCGACCGATGTCTGCCGCAAGTTCGGATACGCTCGGGTAGCGATCGGCGGGGGCCCCGCCCAGGGCCTTCAAGCAAATGGCCTCCAGCGGGCGCGGTAGGGCGGGGTCGGCTTGCCGCGGGCGCTCGATGGGCGGAGTCCCCGCCTCCCGGCCTTGGGGCCAGGTCGCGGTGGGCCCCTGGGAGGGAGGGGCGGGAGCCCGGCCGGGCGTTCGTCCCACGAGGAGGAAGTACAGGATGGCCCCCAGGGCGTACACGTCCGTCCGCTCGTCGATGCCCTCCACGTCCCCGCGCGCCTGCTCGGGGGCCATGTAACCCGGCGTGCCCAAGACGGTGCCGTGCGCGGTCTGGCCGGGGAGCCCCCCTCGATCGGGGGCGGGGCTCGGGCCCACGGGCCTAGGGGCGGAATCGGACAAGAGCTTGGCCAGGCCCCAGTCGAGGACGAGCACCTCGCCGAAAGCACCGACCATGACGTTCTCTGGCTTCAGGTCCCGATGGACGACGCCGTGGGCGTGGGCAAAGGCCACCGCCTCGCAGATCCTCTCAAAGAGCCGCAGCCGCTCGCTCAAAGACAGGCCGGCGCGCAGGTGTCGGTCCAGCCGCTCGCCCGCGACCCGCTTCATGGCATAGAAGATCCGGCCGTCGGGCAGGGTGCCGACGTCGTGCACGGGCACGATCCCGGGATGCTCGAGCCCGGCGATGATGCGGGCCTCGCGCAGCATCCGCTCCCCCGCCTCCGGGTCGGGGGTGGGGGCGTGGAGCACCTTCAGGGCCACCGGGCGCCGAAGGTGCCGATCGTTGGCCAGATAAACGGTGCCCATGCCGCCCCGCGCGATCGGCTCCACAATTTCGTAACGCGTTTCGGAGAGGTCTGGCCAGTCCGCCACCTGCCGGAGGTGGTCGAGGGTGCCGTCGGAGAGGGAGGTCAACG
>DATMQU010000170.1:0-5940 GCA_035566715.1 Vicinamibacteria bacterium | reverse complement strand
GAGTTGCACACCTTCTAGAGCGGTGAGGCGCAACGGCCGACCGGTCGGGGGATCTCCGGCCGTGAGTGTCGCATCCACACTCTTGCGTTCTGGCCGCGCCTATTGGGCGCTACTGTGCTTCCGATAGTAACCTCATGACGTCCACCGACGTAGAGTCGCGCGCGTTCTGTGAGCGGCCTTTAGGGAGGGAAGGGCATCATCGAGACGGGCTCGACTGGTGGCACCCTGCAGTGTCGCCCTGACAACAAGCCATCGACGCGCGATCGTACTCGCCGCATGCCACTGAAGAGCGAAAGCACGAGGGCGGGGGCCGCCAGGACGGCCGCCAAAGCGCGCATCACGTGAAGGAGCATAGCAACTGATCAGCGACCGGTGACCCCGGCACCGCTCCCCGCCGCGCCCGGCTTGGGGGCACCCCTCTCTGACTTCGGGGTATCATCACGCCGTGAGCCTAAAGGGATTGAAATCACGTTTCGACGGCGCGGGTCGCGGGGCGACCGAGCGTCCCACGGATGTTGCGCTCAGGCGCGGCCCCGCATGCTCGCACAGGTTCTCCAAGTAGCGTGTCCATCCTCAAGGTCGCGCGCATCGGTCACCCGGTGGTGCGGGCTTCGGCCCGCGATCTCGCCTCCGACGAGCTCCATTCACCGGAGATCCAGCGCCTCATCGACGATATGAAGGAGACCATGGACGAATACGAGGGGGTGGGCCTGGCCGCCCCCCAGGTCCACCGCAGCCTCCGCCTGGCTGTGATCGAGGTCCAGGCCTCGGACGAGCGCACGGAGCAGGCGGTGCCCTTCACCGTCCTCGCCAACCCCGTCCTCACGCGGCTGGGAACGGAGATCCTCACGGGATGGGAAGGGTGCCTGTCGATCCCGGACCTGCGGGGCCTGGTCCCCCGCTCCGCGCGGGTGCGCCTGGAGGCCCTGGATCGCGAGGGCCGTCCCTACACGGTCGAGGCAGAGGGTTTCTTCGCCCGCGTGATACAGCACGAGTGCGATCACCTGGACGGCCGCGTCTACCTGGACCGGATGGAGGACATGAGGAGCCTCTCGTTCTTCAAGGAGTTCCGGACCTACGCCGCTCCCGATCCCGACGAGGCGTGAAGGGGCCATGGACGAACTACTCACCGGCCCCCCCCTAGTCACCCTCCGCAACGCCTCCGCCCGGCCCTACGACGGGGCGGTAGCGGCCGCCCGTACTTGCTATTCGCCGCGGGTGGTGGGGGTCGAGGAGATCACGCCCGCCCAACGCGAGTCGATCGGGCCCCTGACCTTCGCCGGCGGCCACCACACCGTCTACCAGCACGCACATTTCGAGTTCGGCCTCGAGAACGTGAGCCGACAGTTCGTGTGGTCGTTCCTCCATTCTCACCCCTTCTACAACTCGGAGCAGTCCAGCCAGCGCTTCGTGCGCTTGGACGAGGTAAAGGCCTTTGTGCCGGGAGGCCTGGCCGAGGAGGCTTCGAGGGTCTACCAGGAGGCGGTGGTGGAGGCCTGGCGGGCCTACCGCCAGCTCTCCCTGATCCTGAAGGAGGACACCCACCGCATCCTCGCCGACCTCCGCCATCTGACCCCGGGCGCGTCCGAGAAGAGGCAAAAGAAGGTGGCGCGGGAGGCGGAGAAGAAAGCCATCGAGACGGCCCGCTACGTGATCCCGGTGGCGGGCTTCACCTCGATGGTGCACACGATCTCCGGCATCGTCCTGCACCGCCTCCACCGCATGATGCGCACGGGGGATACGCCGCGGGAGAGCGCGGCCGTGGTCTCGGCCATGGTGGACCGGGTGCGCGCGCTGGACCCCGAGTTCTTCGACCGCGTGGGGGAGGGACCCCTATCCGAGGAAGAGGTGGTCGAGGTCCGCTTCCCCCGGGAAGCGGTGGACGGCGACGCGGAGGCGGCCCGGATCGACGCCCGCCTGGGGCCGCGCACCTCCCTCCTCGTGGACTACACCCCGCGGGGCGAAGAAACCACGGCGGAGGCGGTGCGGGCCGTCCTGGGGCTGAGCGCGGAGGCCCTCCCCGACGCCGAGGCGCTGGAGCGGGCTTTGAACCCCCGCCTGAACCGCTACCGCCTGGAGACCCTGCAGCTCTCCGTTCACGCCCCCCTGTCCCGCGCGCTGCACCATTCCACCTATACGTTCCTGAAGCGTCTCTCCCATACCGCGGACAGCCAGGACCAGCGCCACCGCATGGTGCCCGCCTCCCGGCCCCTCATGACCTTGACCGACACCGCGCGGCCCGACTACGTTACGCCCCCTCTGGTGAGCGCAAACCCGAGAGCGCGCGAGGTGTACGAGGAGGCCATGGCCAGGGCCTGGGCGGCCAAGAACCGGCTCCTGGAGATGGGCGTTCCTAAGGAGTCGGCCCTCTACCTGCTCCCCAACGCCAAGGCCCTGCGCTTCCACGAGAGCGGCAGCCTGCTCTACCTGGGCCACAAATGGGTGATGCGCACGTGCTTCAACGCCCAGGAGGAGATCTACCGGGCGTCCATGGACGAGCTGGAGCAGGTGCGGACGCTCCACCCTCGCCTCGTGCGCTACATGGGCCCCCCCTGCGTGCTCCGGGCGGGCCTGGTCACGCCCACCTGCACGGAAGGCGAGCACTTCTGCGGGGTGCCGGTCTGGCGGAGCTTCCCGGACGCGAAGCGGCGGATTTAGAGGCCTTCCACCGCGCGGGCCGCGGCCAAGCCGCTGCGGACTGCGCCCTCGATGGTGGCGGGAAGGGCGGTCGCCGTCCAGTCGCCGGCCAGGAACAAGCCGCGGACAGGGGTGACGGGCCCCGGACGGAGCGCTTCCGCGTCCGGATCGGAAGCGAAGGTGGCGTCAGGCTCGCGCATGACCAAGGAGCGGAGGACGGTGGCCCCGGCCATGGCCGGGAAGTAGCGCTTGAGGGTGGCTTCCGCGGCCTCCTTCAACTCCGCGTTGGGACGGGGCACCACGCGGTTGGCCGCGCTCACGATGAAGGCCAGGTGCTGGGGGGTTCCGCTACGGCCGTAGAGGCGGCCCTTGTCGAAGACCCACTCCACCGGGGAGTCGCGCAGGCCGACCATCGGCCGGTCCACGACCACCCGGTCCAACCACATCTCGATCGACACGATGGGCGAGCCCGCGAGCCGGGCCAGGCCCGCGAAGGGCGGCTCCCCGCGGAGGGCCTCGGGGAGCAGCCCCCCCAGGGCATGCCAGGGAACCGCCGCCACGACCGCGTCCGCGGGCAGGGACTCGACCACCGCCGGCTGCCCCTCCCGAATCTCCTCCCGTGTCTCCGGGCGTTGCCGGAAGCGGACGCCGGTGGCGCGGCCCCCCGTGACCTCGATGGCCTCCACCAGGGCCCGCCGCCGGACCACCCCCCCGCGGCCCTCGAAGTAACGGGCGAGGCGGGCGTGGAGCCCGCCGTAGCCTTGGCGCAGGAAGATGAGGCGGGAGGCCCGGTGGTTGCTGAGGAACGTCTCCCGGTACACGTTGTAAAAGAGGATGGCGGCCGCGCGCTCCGGGGTCTCGTTGAGGATGGCCAGGGCCAGGGGGTCCCAGAGGAGACGACGGGTGTCGGCGCCTTGGCCGGTTCTCCGGAAGTACTCGGCCAGCGTGATCCCCGCCGGCGGCGAGCCGAAGCGCACCGCCAGGCCCAGCCGCAGCGCGTCCCAGCACACTCGCCAGGGCACGCGCAGGCGGAGGAGGCCGACCAGGAGGTGGAGGGGCGCGGCCAGGGGCGGGCAGTCGAGGACGGCGTAGCCGCCCTCATCGATGTAGTCGATGTGAAGGTCATCCTGGACGAGAACCAGGTCCTCCGCCCCCGCCCTCCGGACGAGGTCGAGGGTGGCGTCGTAGGCGGCCACCATCAAGTGGGTGCCGTTGTCCACGTCCTCGCCGGAGGGGACGTCCCGGAAGGAGGTGGCGCGGCCGCCCAGCACCCCCCGGCGCTCGAGGAGCGTCACCGAATGACGCCGCTCCTGGAGGGCGATGGCCGCGGCCAAGCCCGCAAAGCCGGCCCCCGCGACCACGACCCTCATACGCCCCAGTACACGCGGGGGACGGTGCGCAGGGCGAGGAAGGCCTTGCGCGGACGGGAGAGCCGGAGGGGGGGCGTCCAGGGGAACGCCCGTCGGACCAGCTCCTCGAGGAGGGCGCGGTAGACGGCGCCCATGATCTCCGCCGCCAGCATCGAGCGCCGGTCCTCGCCGGGCAGGCGGGCGCGGGCGCGCTCGTAGTGGTCGCGGGCCCGCTCCGCCTGCGAGAGCAGGAGCGCGTGCACCCCCGGGGGGCGCCGGGCGGGGGGCACGGCGGCGGCTTCGCGAAGCTCGGTCTCGGAGACCCGGAAGCGTTCCAGGTCCTCGAGGGGAATGTAGAGCCGGTCGCGGGCCGCGTCCACCGCCACGTCGCGCAGGATGTTGGTGAGCTGCAGGGCCAGGCCCAGCTCCACCGCGTAGTCGCGGGTGGCGTGGTTCTGGTAGCCGAAGATCTCGATGGAGGCCAAACCCACCGCCGAGGCCACGCGCTCGCAGTAGAGGCGCAGGTCGGCGAAGGTCGGGTAGCGCCGGGCCGTGAGGTCCATCCGGCAGCCGGCCACGATGTCTTCGAAGCAGGCGCGCGGGATCGGGAACTGGAAGAGGCATTCCGCCAGTTCCCGGCCGAGCTCGGTGGTGGGCTGGCCCGCGTAGCAGCGGTCGACCTCGGCCAGCCAACGGGCGAGTCCCGCCTCCCCCTCCCCCCCCGCCTCGTCGACGCAGTCGTCCACCACCCGGCAAAAGGAGTAGAGGGCGAAGATGGCCCGGCGCTTCTGCGCGGGGAGCAGGCGGAAGGCGTAGTAGAAGTTGGTGCCGCTCTTCTGGGTCAGGCGGGCGGAGACGCTCATGGCCGCCAGCGCCAGGCCCGCCAGGCGAGGCCCAGCTTGTCCAGGGGTCCGAAGCGCGGGCGCCGCCGGAAGACATCCCCCCCCACCGCTTCGATCCGGTCCAGGATTCCGGTCCCCCCCAACCAGGTCAGCCGCATCTCGAAGCGGAGATCGCGTCCCACCCGGTCGCAGAGGGGGCGGCCGCGGGCGAAGAGGGCGCGGGTCCGCGCCAGGAGCTCGGCCATGAGGGCGCGGAAGCCCTCGGTGACATGGGCCGCGCTCAGGTCCCACTCCCCCACCCCGAAGCGGGCGCTGAGCTCCCGCGGGATGTAGACCCGGTCCTTGCGCCAGTCCACGGCCACGTCCTGCCAGTGGTTCGCGAGCTGGAGGCCGGTGCAGATGGCGTCGGAGAGCGGCAGCAGCGAGGGATCGCGGTAGCCGAACACCAGGAGGACGAGCCGCCCCACCGGGTCCGCGGAGCGCCGGCAGTAGTCGATGAGCTCCTCCCAGGTGGCATAGCGGCTCTTGACCGTGTCTTGCCGGAAGGCGGAGAGCAGATCGAGGAGGAGCTCCTTCGGCACCTCCAGCCGGCGCACCGTCTCCCCCAGGGCGACGAAGATCGGGTCCTCGGCCTCCCCCCGATAGGCGGCGTGCAGCCGCGCCTCCCACTCGTCCAGCTTCTCCTGGCGCATCCCCTCGTACAGGCGCTCGTCCGCGAAGTCGTCCGCGGCGCGGGCGAAGGCATAGAGGGCGTGCACGTAGCCGCGCTTCTCGCGGGGAACGAAGAGCCCCACCGGGAAATTTTCGTAGTGGGCCTTGACCCGGGCTTCGCAGTGGGCGAAGGCCTCGTCAAGGGTGAGCGTGGACACCTTATCCTGCTCCCGCCGTTCGCGCGGCCGCCGGGCTGGGAATGCGATCAGCGGATCCGCGCGTCCCTGCCTTGTCGATGGTGGCCACTCCCTCCCCTCTGGTGGTTTCCGGCCTCAGGGGCCGCCAGGTCCAGGGTGTCGCCCGGCCCCAGTGGCTCTTTCCCTCGAGCCGTACCGGCGAGGCCTACTTGAGCCCGAACTCGCGGGCGCGCAGGCTCTTGATGCGGTCCCGGACTCCGGCCG
>DATMQU010000169.1:0-3511 GCA_035566715.1 Vicinamibacteria bacterium | reverse complement strand
TCATGGTGGTGGCGGCGTTCTCGGTGAAAGTGACGGCCGCGATCTCGGTCAGGCGGGCCGTGCCCGAGCACACCAGGGCCTCGATGCGGTCCACGAGGAGCGTGGTCTTGCCCGTGCCCGCCCCCGCCTCCACCACCAGGCTGGTGGCGAAATCGCTGCGGGCGCGCGCGCGGGCTTCGTGGTCGACGGGCCGGAAGCTCATCCCATATCCCGCAGGCGGAGGATGCGGATGAGCTGGGGGTCGCTCCCCTTGATCTGGCGGCGCCGCTCCAGGAGCGGCCGCGGTCCGCAGACGGCGGTGAAGTCGCACCAGGGGCACGCGCTCGGCTCCTGGACGAAGAGGCCCTGGCCGATGGCCTCCACCAGCCCCCCGAGGAGGGAACGGAAGCCCTCGCTGCGCACGACCGCCGGGTCCACCCCCACCTGCCGTCCGCCGTCGACGTAGTCGAGGAAGGCCTCGACCACGGGGGCGTCGGGAAACAGCTGGGCGGCGGCGAGGATGTAGAAGGGAACCTGGAGCTGCTTGCCGCCCCTGAAGATCCCCATTTCATCCTTGGGCGCCTTCCCCGTCTTGTAGTCCCGCAGGACCAGGGTGCCGTCCGGGCGGCGGTCGATGCGGTCGATCTTGCCGGACATGCGCAGCCTCCGCCCGTCCCCGAGATCGAAGGTGAGGGGATCGGGGGCGTGGGGCTCGCCCCCGCTCGGCCTCTGCCCCATCCCGAAGCTGACCTCGAAATGGGCGGGGGTGGCCCGCCCGCTCCCCGCCACCTCCCGGACCAGCCAGCCGAGGAGGGTCTGTCGGAACCGCGCCTTCTCCCTCTCCCAAAGGACGGTGAAGCGGGGCGGGCTCCCCGCCACGTGGGCGGCGAGCGCCTCCTCCGCCATCTCGATGAGACGGGTCCGGGTCGCCTCCACGTCTCTTAGCGGGAGCTCTCCCTTGTCCCGGCACTCGCGCAGGAACCGCTCTGCCACCCGGTGGAAGAGGTCGCCGCGCTCCAGGGGCTCCAGCCGCTTGCGCTCCTCGGGCTCGAGGGCCGGCTCCAGCCGGAGCACGTGCTGGAGCAGGTACAGAAAGCCGCAGCGGGAGAAGGTGGCGAGGCGGCTGGCGGAGATGGGGCCGGGGGCGCTCAGGGGGTCGAGCCTCCGGCGCGCCTCCTCGGGAAGGTCGGCGAGGAGGCCGTCGTAGATGGTGAGCCGGTTGCTCCAGCGCCCGCGCACCGCCCAGCGTGACTGGCGGAAGAAGATGGAGCCGGTGGCGATGGCCTCGGCCGCGGGCTGGCCCCCCTCTCGCACGCGGAGGCGGTCGCGCTCCCCGGGGTCGAGGGCGGCCTCGAGCGAGTCGGGCACGTCCTCTGCGACCAGTCGCTCCAGCTCGATGCCCGAGAGGGCCCGGCCCGCGCGGGCCGAAGCAGCGGCTACGAAGAAGAGGGAGGGCAGGCGCTCGCGGCCGTTGCGGGGGTCGGCCCTCGGGTAGGTCAGGATGAGCCGCTCGCGGGCCTGGCCCACCGCGCGCTGGAAGAGCCGGCGGGCCTCCAGGAGGCGGTCCTGGGTCGTGGCCAGGGCGCCCCCCGACGGCGGCGGGCCCGGCTCCCCGAAGAGGGGCAGCTGGGCCGTGTCCACGGTTTTCTTGCGGGGAGCCGGGCCCGCGGGGGGTGGGACCGCGACTGCGGCCAGCGCCTCCCGCTCGGGGTCGAGCAGGAACGGGTCGGGCCGGAGGACGCCCGGGTAGCCTCCTTCCCCGAGCCCGGGGATGGCGACCACCTGGAAGGGGAGACCGGCCAGGGCATCCAGGGCGCCCACGTGCACGGCCCCGCTCGCGGGCGGGTCCAAGGGGAGCCGCTTGCGCTCGAAGCGCGCCTCTACCACCGCCTCCACCTCGCTCCAGGCCACCCGCGCGTCGATTGCGCTCAGGCTGGAGAGCTCCGTCAAGACCCGCAGCACCGCCTCCCGCTCGCGGTCGGGGTCGCCCCGGGGAGCCACCCACCGTTCGCACACCCCCTTGAGCCGCTCCGACCATTCCCGCCAGGTGGCCTCGCCGGAGAGGGCGTCCAGCTCCAGCGCCAGCAGCTCCACCATGCGCAGGAGAGCCTCCGCATCGGTGGCGCCACGGAGCCGGCGCTCCGCGCGGTCCGTATTCGCATCGAGACTTGCCGCTTCCCGCTCCAGCTCCGCGAAGGAGCGGAGCCCGATGATCCAGCGCTCGAGGCCGGAGACGATCTGGGCATCGCGGCTGATCTGGTCCCAGCGCGAGGGCCAGGCCCGAACCGCCTCCCCCAGCATGGTCTCGAAGGGGATGGGGGCGAAGGTGAGCAGCTCCATCACCGCCTGCCGCGGCAGTCCGCGGCAGTGGAAGAGGAGGAGGAGCGACCGCGCGCAGCGGCCAAAGCGGAGGGGCAGCGAGGGGTGGAGCTGGTGGGGGATGCCGAGCCGGCCCAGAAGGTCGGTGAAAAGGGGCGCGTAGGGGTCCGGGCGGGGAAGGAGCACCGCCATCTCGTCGAAGGGGACGCCGCGGGCCGCCTCGCGCAGGAGGCGCCGCGCGATCGCCCGCGCCTCCGCCGCCTCGCCGGGGCCGGTCACGAGCTCGACGGAGTCGTCCTCCGCGGGCGGCCCGGAGGGGGGCTCGAAGAGACCTCCCCGCAGACGGGCCAGGCCCGCGGGTGGGGCCGGGGGGGCGAGGGGAGCCAGAGGCGTGTCCTCCCAGGCCAACTCCGCGATTCCCTCCGTCCCCGCCCAGGCCCGGAAGGAGGAGGCGAGGAGGCCCGGCGGCATCTCTCGCCGCAGGAGGCGCACCGGGTAGGCGCGCGCGAGCGCGGACAAAAACGTCTTCTCTGCCTCATCCAGCTCCAGGTCGTCGACGACCAGGATCTCCGCCCCCTTGAGCCAGTCCGTCCGGCCCAGGGCTTCATGGGCGGCGGCCAGGACGGTGGCGGGGTCCGCTACCTTCCCTTCCCGCTCGGCGGAGAAAGCGCGAAAAAGGCGGGCGAGGGTGCGCAGGCGGGGCGCGTCTCCCGCCGCCCCATCCGCCCGCCCGGCCAGGGCCTCCAGCCGCTCCGGGGGGACGCCCGCCAGCCGGAGCTCGGCCAGGGTGCGGGCCAGGGCCGCGGCCACGGGTCCCCGGGGCACGTCGGGGGGGAGGGGGAAGCCGCCCTCCTCGTCCTCGGCCAGGAGCTTCCCGGCCAGGCGCGCATCGTGGCCGTAGTCCCAGGCGCGAAAACCGCGCCCAAGAAGGATCGGCTCCGCCAGCGCGCGCGCGAGGTCCAGCAAGCCCGAACGGTAGTGGTCGGGCCCGGGCTCCGGGAAGCGGTAGAGCACGAGCGCACGCCCGGTGGAGGCCAGCCGCCTGGGCAGCTCCAGGGCCGCCGCCACCGACGGAGCCACGAGCACGAAGGGACCGGTCAGGTCCCGCATGGCCGTCCCCGGCAGAGACGATAGATCTCGTCGCAGAGCTCCCCCCCCGGCTTGAAAGTCTGAGCCACGAGGCTGCCAAGGTGGGCCCAGGTCTCGGCGGGGG
>DATMQU010000168.1:0-7781 GCA_035566715.1 Vicinamibacteria bacterium | reverse complement strand
CTTCGCCAACAACGGCTGGCTGCAGGAGTTGCCCAAGCCGCTCACCAAACTGACTTGGGAGAACGCCGCTCTTCTGAGCCCGGCCACGGCGGCTCGGCTCGGCCTCCCCCCGAACCAGGAGACGAGCCAGGGCGCCTTGAGCCCGATCGTGGAGCTCCATTACAAGGACCGGCGGCTGCGGGCCCCGGCCTGGATCGTGCCCGGCCATCCCGACGATTCCGTGACCGTCCACCTCGGCTACGGCCGCACGCGGGTGGGGCGGGTCGGGAACGGCGCGGGCTTCAGCGCCTACGCTCTCCGCACGAGCGGGGCCCCCTGGTTCGGCTCCGGCCTCGAGGTGCGGGGGACCGGCGAGACCACCAAGCTGGCCTGCACCCAGAACCACTGGAGCATGGAGGGCCGGCACCCGGTGCGGGTGGCGGCCACCACCGCCGATTACGACCGGAAACCCCACTTCGCCCGCGAGATGGGCGAGGACCCAAGGCCCGGCTCCTCCCTCTTCCCTCCCCACAAATACGAGGGACACGCCTGGGGCATGGCCATCGACTTGAACGCGTGCGTGGGCTGCAACGCCTGCGTCACCGCCTGCCAGTCCGAGAACAACATCCCGGTTGTGGGCAAGGAGCAGGTGGCCCGGGGGCGGGAGATGCACTGGATCCGGGTGGACCGCTACTACGAGGGTGACCCCGGCCGCTCGGAGACCATCGAGGCCTACCACCAGCCCCTCCCCTGCATGCACTGCGAGAACGCCCCTTGCGAGTTGGTGTGCCCGGTGGCGGCGACCGTGCACAGCGACGAGGGGCTCAACGAAATGGTCTACAACCGCTGCGTCGGAACGAGGTACTGCTCCAACAACTGCCCCTACAAGGTGCGCCGCTTCAACTTCTTTCTCTACCAGGACTGGGACACGCCCAGCCTGAAGATGATGCGGAACCCGGACGTGACCGTGCGCAGCCGGGGCGTGATGGAGAAGTGCACCTACTGCGTGCAGCGCATCAACCGGGCCCGCATCGAGGCCAAGAACGAGGGGCGGGGGATCCGGGAGGGGGAGATCAAGACCGCCTGCCAGTCGGTCTGCCCGGCGGAGGCCATCGTGTTCGGCGACGTGAACGACCCCCAGAGCCGGGTCTCCCGGCTCAAGGCGGAGCCCCGGAACTACGGCCTCCTGAGCGAGCTGCAGACCCAGCCCCGCACCACCTACCTGGCGGCCGTGCGCAACCCCAACCCGGAGATCCCCCGTGGGTAGCGCGGAGCAGCCGATCATCGGTCCCGGCCACACCTTCGGCAGCGTCACCGACAAGATCAGCAGCCTCGTCCTCAAGCGCCGGACCCCGCTCGGCTGGTTCATCGGGGTCAGCATCGCCTCCACCCTGTTCCTGGGCCTCCTCTTCAGCCTGGCCGCCCTCCTCCTAAAAGGGGTCGGCCTCTTTGGCATCACCATCCCCATCGGCTGGGGCTTCGACATCATCAACTTCGTCTGGTGGATCGGGATCGGCCATGCCGGAACCCTGATCTCCGCCATCCTCCTCCTCCTCCGGCAGGAGTGGCGGACCTCCATCAACCGATTTGCCGAGGCCATGACGCTGTTCGCGGTGGCCTGCGCGGGCATCTATCCGATCTTCCACATGGGCCGGCCCTGGGTAGGTGCCTACTGGCTCATGCCCTACCCCAACACCATGGGACTCTGGCCCAACTTCCGGAGCCCGCTCATCTGGGACGTGTTCGCGGTCTCCACCTACGCCACCGTCTCCGCCCTCTTCTGGTTCGTGGGCCTCATCCCCGACCTGGCCACCCTGCGCGACCGGGCCCGGAGCCGGGCCTGGCAGATCGTCTACGGGATCCTGGCCATGGGCTGGCGGGGGTCGGCCAAGCACTGGCACAACTACGAGACCGCCTACCTGCTGCTGGCCGGCCTGGCCACGCCCCTGGTCGTCTCCGTCCACACCGTGGTGAGCTTCGACTTCGCGGTCGGGATCGTGCCCGGCTGGCACGCCACCATCTTCCCGCCCTACTTCGTGGCGGGGGCCGTCTACGGGGGTTTCGCCATGGTCCTCACCCTGGCCATCCCCCTGCGCAAGGCCTATGGGCTCGAGGACTTCATCACCCTCCGCCACCTCGAGAACATGGCCAAGGTGATGATGGCGACCGGCCTGATCGTGGCCTATGGCTACATGATGGAGGCCTTCATGGCCTGGTACAGCGGCAACCCCTACGAGACCTACATGATCTGGAACCGCATGACCGGGCCTTACCGACACATGTATTGGGCTCTCATATTCTGCAACGTCTTCACCCCCAACCTGCTCTGGTTCAAGAACCTCCGCACCAGCGTCCCCTTCCTTTTCGTGGCGTCGTTGGTCGTGAGCGTGGGAATGTGGCTGGAGCGGTTCGTCATCATCGTGACCAGCCTGCACCGCGACTTCTTGCCCTCCTCCTGGGGGATGTACTCCGGGACCTACGTCGACTGGTCCACGTTCATAGGGACGATCGGGCTCTTCCTGACCCTTCTCTTCCTCTTCGTGCGCTTCCTGCCCGTGATCTCGATCTTCGAGATGCGGACCATCCTCCCCGGGGCGGCGGTGGGGGGGGAGAAGCCGTGAAACCCCGCCCGCCGATTTACGGTCTGCTGGCCGAGTTCCACACCCCGGCGGAGGTGGTGGCCGCGGCCCGGGGCGTGCGCGAGGCGGGGTACCGCAGGGTGGACGGCTATTCGCCCTTTCCGATCGAGGAGCTCTCGGAGGCGTTGCACTTCCATAGGTCCCACGTGCCCAAGATCGTCCTCGGGGGCGGCATCCTCGGGGCCCTGGCCGGCTGGGGTCTGGAGTATTGGTCCTCGGTGATCGCCTATCCCCTCAACATCGGGGGGCGGCCCTTCAACGCGTGGCCGGCCTTTATCGTGCCCGCCTTCGAGACCACCATCCTCTTCGCGGCGGGTTCGGCGGTTCTGGGAATGCTGGCCTTGAACGGCCTGCCCCAGCCCTACCATCCGGTCTTCAACGCGCCCAGCTTCGCCCTCGCCACCCGCGACCGCTTCTTCATCTGCGTGGAGGCCACCGATCCCCGGTTCGACCGCGCGGAGACGCGCACGCTCCTCAAGCGCTTGGGTGCGAGCGAGGTCTCGGAGGTGGAGCACTGATGCGCGCGCGCGCGGCTCCCCTCGCGCTCGTGGCCGCCCTCATCGGGTGCCGGCAGGACATGCACGACCAGCCCCGGTACAAGCCGCTCGCGCGCAGCGAGTTTTTCAGCGACCACCGCTCCGCCCGGCCCCTCGTGCCCGGCACCGTGGCCCGCGGCCAGCTCCGGGAGGATCAGGTCTTCTTCACGGGCAAGGAGGGAACGGAGTTCACGAGGACGCTGCCCCTGCCCGTCAGCGCCGACCTCCTGGCCCGGGGGCAGACCCAGTTCCAGACCTTCTGCGCGCCCTGCCACGGGCGGGTGGGGAGGGGGGACGGGATGGTCGTGCAGCGGGGTTTCCGGAGGCCGCCCTCCTACCACATCGACCGCCTGCGGGAAACCCCGGTCGGCTACTACTTCGACGTGATCACCAACGGCTTTGGGGCGATGTCTGACTACGCGGCCCAGGTCCCGGTCAAGGACCGTTGGGCGATCGTGGCCTACATCCGGGCCCTCCAGCTGAGCCAGCACGCCACCCTGGTGGACGTGCCCGCGGGGGAGCGCGGCCAGCTTCAGGCGAGCCGGCCATGAGCTCCCCTCCTTTCCCCGTCCCGACCCGCATCGACCGCCTGCAGCAGATCGCCCTCGGCGTGGGCCTCCTGGGCGGCCTCGCCTGCCTCGTTGGCCTCGCGCTCGATCCCCATCAGTTCTTCCGCTCCTACCTCTTCGCCTATCTTTTCTGGGCGGGAGTGGCCGTGGGCTGCCTGTCGATCGTGATGATCCACCACCTTTCTGGCGGCTTGTGGGGGCTGGTGATCCGCCGGTTGCTGGAGGCGGGGACGCGGACGCTGCTGGTCGTAGCCCTCCTCTTCATCCCCGTGGCCCTGGGCGTGGGCCGGCTCTACCCTTGGGTCCACCCCGGGGAAGACAAGCTGCTCCAGTACAAGGCCGTCTATTTGAACGTCCCCTTCTTCCTGGGCCGGGCCGCCTTGTACTTCGCGGCCTGGCTCACGCTCGCCCACTTCCTCAACAAGTGGTCGCGGCAGCTGGACGGGGGGGAGGACCCCGAGGTGTCCCGCCGGCTGCAGGGCCTGTCCGGGGGAGGGCTGATCGTTCTCGGCCTGACCATCACGTTTTCCTCCGTGGACTGGGCCATGTCACTCGCCCCCCACTGGTTCTCCACCATCTACGGGATGTTATTCATGGTGGGCCAGGTGCTCTCCGCCATGGCCCTCGTGATCGTGCTCCTCGCCTTTCTGGGGGCCGAGAGGCCGCTCTCGGATGTGGTGCGCCCGGGCCACGTGCACGACCTGGGCAAGCTGCTCCTGGCCTTCGTAATGCTTTGGGCGTACGTGAACTTCTCCCAGTTCCTGATCACCTGGTCGGGCAACCTGGCGGAGGAAGCCCCCTTCTACATCCACCGGCTGCAGGGCGGCTGGCAGTGGGTGGCCCTGGCCCTGGTGGTCTTCCACTTTGCCCTGCCCTTCCTGCTCCTGCTCTCGCGGGACCTGAAGCGGGACGCCCGCCTCCTGGGCCTGCTGGCCGCGGGCGTCTTTGTGGTGCGGTTGCTGGACCTCTATTGGCTGGTGGCCCCCGACCTCACCGGGCACGGTCACGAGGCGGTGGGGCTGGGGGTGGCCGTGCACTGGCTCGACGTGGCCGCCCCCGTGGGGCTGGGAGGGATCTGGCTGTTCTTCTTCGCCCAGGCGCTCCGGGACCGGCCCCTGCTCCCCGTGGGGGAGCCGGAGATCCGGGCGCTCCTGGAGGCCCCGGCGGGGGGGAGGTCCCGATGACCGAGCAGCCGGCACCCGGCCATCCCGAGGTCGACTTCGAGCGGACAGACGTCGACGCCACTGCCCTCCTCAAGTTCGCCTTCTGGCTGGTGGTGGCCACGGTGGCAGTGGTGCTCCTGCTCTGGCGGCTTTACTTCGTCTTCGTGGCCCAAGAGGCGGCCCGCCAACCGGCGCCCCCCGTGATGCAGGCGGACCCCGCCGCGATGGCGCCGGCGGGCCCGAGCCTGCAGCCCCTCCCCGCCCTGGACCTGGCCCGGTTCCGCGCCGAGGAGGAGCTCGCCCTCGGCACCTACGGATGGGTGGACAAGGACAAGGGCATCGTGCGCATCCCAATCGAGCGGGCCATGGGGCTCCTCGCGGAGCGGGGTCTTCCCGCCGCTGCCACCACGCTTCCCGCTGCGGCCCAACCCGCAGGCGACAGGGGCCGCGAGTGACGGCGTCGTCCCTGGGCTTGCTCCTTGCCCTGGCGGGCGTCGCCCCCGCTGGCGGCACCGAGCCGCCTCCGATCTTCCGCGAGATCGGCTTCGACCAGAAGCTCGGCCAGGCGGTGCCCCCCGATCTGGCCTTCCGGGACGAGGGAGGCCGACCCGTCCGCCTCGGCGACTACTTGCGCGGGAAGCCCGTGGTCCTCAACCTCGTCTACTTCGATTGCCCGATGCTCTGCACGGTGAGCTTGAGCGGCCTGGCCAGCGCCCTCGACGTCCTCTCCTTCACCGCCGGGCGGGAGTTCGAGCTTCTGACCATCAGCTTCGATCCCCGCGAGACCCCGGCCCGGGCCGCGGTTGCGAAGAAGACCCAGCTCCAGCGCTACTCCCGCCCGGGAGCGGAGGGGGGCTGGCATTTCCTCACCGGCGACAAGGAAGCCATCGACCGCCTCACCCGAGCCGTGGGCTTCCGCTACGTCTGGGACGAGGAGACAAAGCAGTTCGCCCATCCCGCCGGGCTGCTCGTGCTCACCCCCGAGGGCCGGATTGCCCGCTACCTCTTCGGCATCGAGTACGCGCCCAAGGATCTGCGCCTGGCCCTGGTGGAAGCGGGGGCGGGCCGGGTCGGCACCCCCTTCGACCAGGTCCTGCTCTACTGCTTCAAATACGACCCCCACCGGGGCCGCTACAGCGCCCAGATCCTGAACCTCGTCCGGCTGGGCGCCGGTCTCACCGTTCTCGCCCTGGGCGCTCTCATCCTCACTCTCCGGCGCCGGGAGAAGGACCGGGCTCTCCCCGAGCAGGCGGTCCCAGGGTCATGACGGGATTTCCTCTCTTTCCCGAGCGCGCCTCCACGCTCGCGACCGAGGTCGACGCCCTCTATCTCTACCTGGTCGTGGTCTCCGTCTTCTTCTCGGTGGGGATCGCCCTCACCTTGATCGTCTTTGCCATCCGCTTCCGCCGCCGCTCGGAAACGGAATGGCCGGGCGAGATCGAGGGCTCCATGACCCTGGAGCTTACCTGGACCATCATCCCCTTCCTGCTGACGGTGGTGATGTTCGTCTGGGGGGCCCAGGTCTTCTTCCACATGAACCGGCCCCCGGACGGCGCCATGGCTGTGAACGTGGTGGGCAAGCGCTGGATGTGGAAGCTGCAGCATCCCACCGGCCAGCGCGAGATCAACGAGCTGCACGTCCCCGTGGGCCGGCCGGTCAAGCTCACCCTGACCTCGGAGGACGTGATCCACAGCTTCTTCGTCCCCGCCTTCCGAATCAAGAAGGATGCGGTGCCCGGACGCTACAGCGTGGCCTGGTTCGAGGCCACCAAGCCGGGAACCTACCATCTCTTCTGCTCGGAATACTGCGGGACCGAGCACTCCAAGATGGTTGGCCGCATCGTGGTCCTGGAGCCGGCCGAGTACCAGACCTGGCTGGCGGGCGGGCCTGCGCCCGTGTCCCCGGCCGCGGCGGGAGAGAAGCTTTTCACGGAACTGAACTGCGTCACCTGCCACCGGGCCGACTCGGGCGGCCGGGGGCCGCTCCTGCACGGTCTCTTCGGCAAGACGGTACAGCTTCAGGGAGGGGAGACGGTGGTGGCCGACGAAGCCTATATCCGGGAATCGATCCTGAATCCGGCCGCCAAGATCACGGCCGGCTACCAGCCGATCATGCCCACCTACCTGGGCCAGGTCAGCGAGGAGTCGCTCCTGCAACTCATTGCCTACATCAGGTCCCTTTCGGCGCCGTCGGGGGAGGTCGCGCCCCCGCCCGGGGCGGCCGGGGGACCGACTCCTTCCAAGGCCGCTGGGCGCGACCGGCTCAACCCATGACGACACCGGAAGCCGCTCTTCCCAAGACGCATTACCTCAACGCCGACTACGGGTGGAAGTCGTGGCTCTTCACCACCGACCACAAGCGCATCGCCATCCTGTACCTCGTCTCCATCACCTTCATGTTCTTCCTGGGCGGTGCCTACGCAGTGGTCATCCGCCTGAACCTGCTCGAGCCCACGGGCAGCCTGGTCTCCGCCGAGACCTACAACAAGCTCTTCACCGCCCACGGCGTGATCATGATCTTCTTCTTCCTGATCCCGTCGATCCCGGCGACCCTCGGGAACTTCCTCATCCCCCTCATGATCGGGGCCAAGGATCTGGCCTTCCCCCGCCTGAACCTTCTTTCCTGGTACGTCTACATCGTGGGGGCGGTCTTCACCCTCTACGCCCTGGTGGCGGGGGGGCTCGACACCGGCTGGACCTTCTACACGCCCTACAGCACGGTCTTCGCCAATACCAACGTGATCGCGGCCGGGGTCGGCATATTCATCGCCGGTTTCTCCTCCATCCTCACCGGCCTCAACTTCATCGTGACCATCCACAAGATGCGGGCCCCGGGCCTGACTTGGTTCCGGCTTCCCCTTTTCGTGTGGGCCCATTACGCCACCTCCATCATCC
>DATMQU010000167.1:0-3130 GCA_035566715.1 Vicinamibacteria bacterium | reverse complement strand
CAAGACCGAGCAGGCCGACCTCTTACAGGCCCTCTTCGGTCGCAACTCCGAAGCCCCCGTCCCCGTGCTTGCCGCGGCCACCCCCGGCGACTGCTTCTGGGTCGCGCTCGAGGCGAGCCGCATCGCCATCAAGTACATGGTGCCCGTGATCGTGCTCTCCGACGGCTATCTCGCCAACGGGGCCGAGCCTTGGAAGATCCCCGACCTCAACGACCTGCCCGACATTCCCGTCAAGTTCCGCTCCGATCCCGCGGGCTTCATGCCCTACTCGCGGAACCCCGACACGCTGGCCCGGCCCTGGGCGGTGCCGGGCACCCCCGGCCTCGAGCACCGCATCGGGGGCCTCGAGAAGCAGGATGGGACCGGCAACGTCAACTACGAGCCCCTGAACCACGAGCGAATGGTGCGCTTGCGGGCGGCCAAGGTGGAGGCGATCGCCCAGGATGTGCCGGACGTCGTTCCCGCCGGCGACCCCGAGGGCGACCTCCTGCTCGTGGGCTGGGGATCGACCTATGGACCCATCACCGCGGCCCTCCGCGCCCAGCGGGAGAAGAAGCGGAGGCTAGGACACGTGCACCTGCGCCATCTGAATCCGCTGCCCCGGAACCTCGGTTCGGTGCTGAAGCGTTACAAGAAGGTCGTGGTCCCGGAGATGAACATGGGGCAGCTCGTGTGGGTGCTCCGGGCCCGGTACCTCGTGGACGCGGAGGGCTTCAACAAGATCCAGGGGAAGCCCTTCAAGCAGGCGGAGATCGAAGCCAAAATCGAGGAGGTTCTACAGTGACCGCGACCCTGCCCGCCTACAGCAAGAAGGATTTCCAGACGGACCAGGAGGTTCGGTGGTGCCCCGGTTGCGGGGACTACGCGATTCTCTCCGCCGTGCAGTCGATCTTCCCCGAGCTCGGGATCCCCCGCGAAAAGTTCGTGGTGGTGTCGGGGATCGGCTGTTCCAGCCGCTTTCCCTACTACATGAACACCTATGGCTTCCACACCATCCATGGGCGGGCCCCCGCGGTGGCCACCGGTCTCAAGATCGCGCGGCCCGAACTCGAGGTTTGGATCGCCACCGGGGACGGGGACGCCCTCAGCATCGGCGGCAACCACTTCATCCACATGATGCGAAGGAATGTGGGCTTGAAGGTGCTTCTCTTCAACAACCGGATCTATGGCCTCACCAAAGGTCAGTACTCCCCGACCTCAGAGATCGGGAAGAAGGCGAAATCCACGCCCTACGGCTCCCTCGACCGCCCCTTCAACCCCCTCTCCCTGGCCCTGGGAGCGGAGGCCACGTTCGTTGCCCGCTCGGTGGACATCTTCCAGGCCCACCTGAAGGCCACGCTCAAGAGGGCGGCCGCCCACAAAGGGACGGCCTTCGTGGAGATTCTGCAGAACTGCAATATCTTCAATGACGGCGCGTGGGAGAACCTAACGGAGAAGGACCTTCGAGACGACCACACGATCCAGCTCGAGCACGGTCAGCCCCTCATCTTCGGCAAGAGCCACGACAAGGGGATCCGGATGAACGGCCTCAACCTCGAGGTGGTGGCCCTCGGCAACGGTGTCACCGAGAAGGACCTCCTCGTGCACGACGAACACCACCCCAAGCCCGCCTTCGCCTTCCTTCTCTCACGGATGGACGGGACTCCCGGCTTCCCCACCCCGCTGGGCGTCCTGCGGGCGGTGGATGCGCCCGCCTACGAGGCCTCCATGAACGATCAAGTGCGGCAGGTGATCGCGAAGAAGGGGAAGGGCGACCTCGCCTCGCTGCTCCGCGCGGGCGACACCTGGGAAGTCAAATAGCGTCGCTCGCCCGGCGAGCACATCCCTAGCACCTTCGGGCGGGCTGGTCCTCGCCGCGCGGCCGAATGCCCGCGCGTGCAATGGACGTCCCTTCGCGCTTAGCGGTCAGAAATTTCTCTTGACAGCCCCCTCCCTGGGATCCATCTTTGAATTGAGCCTGGTAGCCAGAGCCCCGGGGAGGGGGCCGGTCAGCCAGGCCGCCCCGGCGCTCCCGGGGCGCTACGGCCAGGAGGGCCGGAAGTAAAGCACGTGGAGCGGCGAGAACTCCGCGGATGTCCTGCGGAAGCCGCGGGAAGCGTGAACGGCGCGTCGAAGACGCCGACTCCGAGCGGAGGTGGGTATGGATGACGGGGGTCCGCCGGGCAGCGCGGGGCCTTAGGAGCCCACGATCAAACCGAAAACGAACGGCGCACCCTGTGGTGCGCAGGGCAGCACGCCCAGTTCATGACCCGGGAGCCTGAGGCTCCCGGGTCTTTTTGTCTGATTACTTCAGCAGGGGCACGATGGGGAGCCGCAAGGGGCCCTCGTCGGTCTCGATAACGACGTCGGTCGAGTCCACCGACTTGATGACCCCGTCGGCCAAAGCGTCTCCCGGGCGGTACGCGTTCAGGGCCCCGGTGGGCGAGTAGGCGTAGGCCGTCCACGCTTCCCCCGCGGAGGCCACCCCTGCCAGCTCGAACTCCAATACCGCGAGGTCCTTCGGCCGCAGCACGAGACGTCGCTCGGGAGGCGTCCCCGCCACCGGGAAGACCGCTTCCTCGGAGCCCACCCGGCGGGTCAGGATCCGACGGCCCTCCTCCATCCGCTCCGTGAGGCCCACCGCGTCCAACACCGCGGCCCGCAGGCTGGCCACCGGCAGGTCCTTCGCCCAGAGGCTCACGCGGCCGAGGAAGCCCTGGGGCCCGAGGGCGGCCAGGCTGGCGTCCATGTCCGTCATCACGGCCAGGATGTCTCGCACTTCCGCGCGCTTGAGGGCAAAGCTGGCGGCGGGAGAGCCGCCCGTGGCGGGAAGCGAGGGTAGCTTGCCGCGGACCGCGGAGACGCGCCGTAGGGGGCCCGGATCAGAGACAGAAAGGTCCAGGCCAGACTTGGTGAGCGCCATAAGCACCTCATCGAGGGTCAGGCGCGTGAGGTCCAGGCTCACCCTACCCGTCACGTCCCCGTCCACGATGAAGGCCTGGGCGGTGACGAGGTGGAGGACGCGGAAGACATCGGCCAAGTCCACGTCGCGCAGGCGAAGGCTCAGTGTTCCCTTGCCCGAAATCCTGCCCGTCGGCCCCTTGAGGACGATGCTCCGGGCCTGGTCCCGGTCCACCCGGCACGGGGTTTC
>DATMQU010000166.1:0-5770 GCA_035566715.1 Vicinamibacteria bacterium | reverse complement strand
CTATGAGGGTGTCGGTGGCGTCCCCTGTCGACAGCATGTCCGTCGAAAAGGACGGACACGACAACCCGGCCCCTCCCCGAGCCCTTGATATAATTGACGTTACGGGCGGCCCAGCGCACGCCAACGGCGGCACGAGGCTTGCACTGGAGCGGGTCAGGATTATGTCTCGCGACCCGTTGGAAAGGTGGAGGGAGCCATGACGGTACGACACGTGGCACTTGCTCTGGCTATGGGGGGCCTAGCCTCACCGCTCTGGGCCCAACACCACGGCGGCGGCGGCGGCTCTTCAGGCGGGGGCGGGGGCCACTCCTACTCGGGCGGCGGCCATTCGTCGTCGGGGACGCATTATGCGGGCACGGCCTCTCCCCGGTCGTCCTCGGGTTCGGGGACGACTCTTGCCGAGAGCCGCCATCCGCGGGCGGGCACGGGGACGGCCGGCTTCTACGGGGGTCGCTACTACGGGGGTCGCTACTACCGGCCCTACTACTCTCCCTTCTACGGATCGCTCTACTTCGGCTGGCCCTATTACTACGACCCGTTCTTCTACGGCGGCTACTACGGCGGCGGGTACTACGGGGGCTACTACGGTGCTCCCGGCTACTACGGCTATCGCTACGGCGACCGCGCCAGCCTCCGGGTGATGGTGAACCCGGACAAGACGCGGGTCTTCGTGGACGGCGCCTACGCCGGCGTCGCGGACGACTTCGACGGCTTGTTCCAGCGGCTCCACGTCTCTTCCGGTCGCCACCTGATCACGCTGAAGCTGGAAGGCTACCGGACGCACAGCATGAAGGTGTACGTGGCGGGGGGATCCACCCTCAAGATCAAGTACGACATGGTGAAGGGATCGGGTGACGATCCCGTCGAAGACCTGGCCGGGGATGCGGGACTGGACGCCGAGCATTACGACGACCGCGCCCGTCCCGGAGAGCGCTCGGGGGAGCGGGACCGGGACGTCTCCCGCGACCGCGACGTCCCCCAGGACGAGCGGTCCGACCGCGACCATATGCGCGCCGAGGTGCGCGACTCCGGCCGCCTGCGCCTGGAGGTGCTGCCGGCCGACGCCTCCGTCTACGTGGACGGCCAGTTCCGGGGGACGGCGCGCCAAGTCGGCGAGCTGGAGCTGCCCCCCGGCCGGCACCGGGTGGAGATCGTGCGCCCCGGGTTCCGGACGGACGACCGTGACGTGGATGTCGAGCCCGGCCGCACCCGCGACCTGAGGATCGAACTGCAGCGTCCGTAGATCGGGGTCAGAACCCGCCGGCGGCGGCGGGGGGGCTTGCGCCCTTGTAGAGGTCCTGGTAGATCCGGCCCGCCACGGCCGAGGCGCGGTGGCCGTTGCCGCGCCTCATGAACACCACGATCACGAGCTCGGGGCGGTCGGCGGGGGCGTAGGAGGCGAACCACCCGAGCTGGGAACAGGAGCCCGTCTTCCCGGCCACCACGATGTCGGGGTCGAACGCGCTGGCCGCGCTGCCCTCGTTCACCGCCCCCAGGAACCCCTCGGCCAGGCCGTCCAGCCGCGTCCCCTCGGGAAGTCGCCAGCGCTCCTTGGGCACGAAATCGTCGGGCCCCCCCACCTGCGGCTGGAAGAGGATCCCGCCGTTGATGGTGGCGGAGAGCAGGACCGCGAGCTGCACCGCGGTGGTCGTGATTCCCGCCGCGTGGCTCGAGAGGTGCCCGACCAGCTCCGGCCGGACCGCCTCCGGCACCCGCCCCGCGGTCTCCCCGGTGAGGTTGATGCCGGAGGGGGATCCCAGGCCGAGGAGGTGGGCGTAGCGCTGGATCCTCTCGTAGCCGAGCTGCTCGCCGATCGACTCGAAATAGGTGTTGCAGGAGACGGCCAGGGCCCGCCGCAGGGTGATGGGCCCGTGCCCGGGCCACACGTTGCACCCCTTCTGGCAGTTGTAGCTGGTCTCGGGCGTGATCACGCCTTCCGAAAGGCCGGCGATGGCCACCACGATCTTGAAGACCGAGCAGGGCTGGTAGGCCCTGAGCAGCGCGTTGCCGGGATTCACGACCGCGAGCACGCGTCCCGTGCGCGGGTCCATCGCCACCGCGGCCCCGCCCGTGCCCTCCAGCTCGCGGCGGCAGGCCTCGCCCACCGCGAGATCCCGCTCGGACGCGCGCGGGGGCGCAATCACCATGGGCAGGATGATCGCCGGAGGCCGGACGCGCGGGGCGGAGGGCGAGGCCGCTGGCAGCGCCGCGGCGGCGAGGGAAAAGAGCAGGAGCAACCCGCCCATTCTGATCCGCATGGCGCTCCGAGACTAGCATGGAATCCGCGGCCCGTCCCGGCCGCCCGCGGGGCGGAGCTTCCGGCCCTTGTCCCCCGGGCGGTCCCCCTATAGAATCCCGGCTTTCGGAGAAGGAGAGCCGAGCATGAGCGTGCGCCCGAAGTGGTGTTTGGCCGTGGCCGTCCTGGTTTTGAGCGTCCCCCGGGCGCTTCCGGCCCTCGACAAGGATGACAAGAAGTGGCTGGACGAAGTCAAGCCCATCATGCTCGTGGACGAGGAGAAATCGTTTAAGAACCTGAAGGAGAAAGCGGACCGCCTGGAGTTCCAGAAGATCTTCTGGGCCCGCCGCAACCCCGACCTCGAGGCCTCCACCAACGACTATCAGGCCGAATACCAGAAAGCGGTGGCGGAGGCCGACCTCAAGTACAAGGTCCCGGGCCGTGCCGGCTCTGCGACCGACTGCGGCCGGGTCTTCATCCTCCTGGGCAAACCGGACGAGATCAAGAAAGAGGACACGACGGTGAGCCCGGGTCTCCGTCCCGCGGAGACGTGGACCTACAAGGACCGGCCCAACCAGACCTACACGGGCGGAAAGGCCGAGATCGTCTTCGATTCGGAGTGCCGGTTTCCCATGGGCAGCCGGGTAAACGAGCAGCTCAATCGCATCGCGGAGTCAAAGATCGCCCACCCCAACATCGACTACCGGCTGGACAAGAACGGGCGCCTGGTCAAGCTGGCGGAGCTCCTGCCGAAGCCGACGGCCGCCCAGGCCCTGCTCAAGGCCCCCCGCCAGGACTTCCCGGTCGCGACCCAGGTCGGCTTCCTGAAGGTGCAGGACGGGGGGAGCGCGATTCTGGGGCTGGTCCGGGCGGATGCGGCCGGCCTCACCGTCGAGGATGTCGGGGGCAAGAAGGTGGCCAAGGTCACGGTGGCCGCCCAGGCCCTGGACGAGAACGGGAAGGTGGCCGCGTTCGCGGAGCAGCCCACCGTCGCCGCCGTCGTCGACGGCGCCGCGGTGGGCTCCTACAAGATGGGGCTGAAGCCGGGCAAGTACACGCTCCGCGCGGGCGCCCTCGACGAGAAGACGGGCAAGGGCTCGGTGGCGGCGGTTCCGATCGAGGTGCCCAACTTCAACAAGGGCGAGCTATCGATCGGGACCGTGCTCCTGCTCTCGGAGGTGGAGGACATCCCCGCGGGCCAGAACGCCGATCCCCAGCACCCTTACGCGGCCTTCGTTCTCGGCCCCGTGCGGTTCGTCCCCCACTTCGGTCCGACATTCTCCAAGAGCGACTCCATCTCCATCTTCTACCAGTTCTACGACCTCAAGGCCGACGAGGCCACCGGCAAGGCCTCCGGAACCACCAGCCTCGGCATCCTCAAGGACGGGAAGACGCCGGTGGCCAAGGCCTCCGAGCAGGGCTTCGAAACCACGTGGGGCGCCAACATCGTGGGGCCGGTGCCCCTCGCGAGGTACGAGCCCGGAAAGTACGTGGTGCAGTTCAAGGTGACGGACAAGCTGGGCAAGAAGGAGCAGGCCCAGGAGGTTCCCTTCGAGATCAAGCCCTAGAGGGAAGAGGAGCCCGACATGAACAAAGGGGAGCTTGTTGCCCGGGTGGCGAAGGACTCGGGCCTCACCAAGGCCGATGCGGGGCGGGCCCTAGATGCCGCGCTGGACAACGTCACCAAGGCCCTGAAGAAGGGAGAGAAGGTGACCCTCGTCGGCTTCGGCACCTTTGGCGTTTCCCGGCGGCGGGCCCGCGCCGGCCGCAACCCTCAGACGGGGGCGCCCATCAAGATTTCGGCCCGGCGGGTGCCCAAGTTCACGGCGGGCAAGGAGCTGAAGGACGCCGTCCGCTGACCGGCCCGGAGGCGCCGCTCAGGCCGCTTTCTTGGCCGCCTGCGTGAGGAGCTGAAGGGCCTTCTCGAGGATGGGGTCGTGGCTCGTCCCCGGCTCCTGCCCCTCCTCGGTCGAGGCCACGGGCACGCTGGGCTCGACCCCCTTGCCGTGGATCGCGTTGCCCTTGGGCGAGGAGTACCGGGCCACGGTCAGGACCAGCCCGCCCTCGGGCAGGGGAACCGCCTTCTGGACGCCGGCCCGGCCGAACGTCCGCTCGCCCACCACGGGGGCCCGGCCGGAGTCGAGCAGCGCGGCGGCCACGATCTCAGCCGCCCCCGCCGTGCCCGTGTCCACGAGGACGGCCATGGGCCGGTCCCAGGCCGAGCGCGTGGGGTCGGCGGTGAAGACCTGCTCCGGCACCTTGGTGCCCGAGAGCTTGGCCACCACCCCGCCCTTGACGAAGACCTCGGCCACCTTCACGCCTTCCGCGGGCGGGCCGTAGGCCGCGTCGCGAAGGTCGAGGACCAGGCTCCGGGCCCCGCCCCGCTTCAGGGCCTCGACCTCGTTGCGCACGTCGTCCGCCACCCGGGCCGGGAACTCCGCGACCTTCAGGTAGCCCGTGCCGTCCTCCAGCATCTTCCCGTGCGGGGAGGCAGGGGTCAGGCGCTCCCGCACCACCGAGACGTCGAGGGGATCGCTGCCCGCGCGCAGGATGCCGAGCTTGACCACGGAGCCGGGCGCGCCGCGCAGCAGGCGCTGGCCGGTGGGCACCGCCAGGGGCCGGGAGTGCCTCCCGTCGATGGTCCGGATGATGTCCCCGCTCTTGATGCCCGCGCGCTCGGCGGGGGAGCCCGGCCGGGCCGCCACCACCATCAGGAACGCGAACCGGCGCGTGAGCACGGCCCCGATTTCGGCGTCCGTCTCCCTGGCCGGCTGCTGGTAAAGGCGGAACTCCTCGGGGTCCAGATACCCGCTGTCGCCGTCCAAGGCATCGCCCAGGCCGAGGCGGGCCCCGGCCATGGCCCGGTCCAGGTTGACCGGCTCCACGTAGGCCTCGAGCTCGAGGCGCACGACCTCGTTGAAGACCGCGAGCTGGCCATAGCTCGTGTCTCCTAGCACGCGGCCGAGCAGGGAGCCCACGGCCACATAGCCGATGAGACCGGTGGAGAGGACGGCGATGAGGAGGCGGCTGCGAGGACTCATGACCGCAGTATACCCGAGACCGCCCGCGGGAGCGGCGCGGGGGGCATGCAAACGAAAAACGCTGCAGTTAGGGAGCGTCTAGGAGGGGTCTAGCGCCGCAAACCGGAAGGCGGCGGCCCAATGGCAGCGGCTATTTGAGCGCGGCGTTTAAGGTGACCTCAAGGCTCACGGTTAACGACCACGGGGGCTCTCCCGCCAATCAGCGCAGCGGGATACGGAAGATGTTGCGCTGAATGGTTTCCTTCGTGTAGGCAGCCATTTGGGGCGAGCGAGGACCGGGGTAGACGAGACTTTCCGTCGAACGGCGGAGGCCAGGGAGGCGGTCAAGGTCGGCGGACCTGACTACCCCGGAGCGTGGCAGGGGAGGAAGGGCCTTCCCAGCCGGCAGCGAAAAAAGAACGGAATGGACTCCATCCGTGCTGCGCTCGGAGAAGGTAACCGAGCCGCCGTCCGGCGCCCATATTATTTCCGGCTTGAAGTCGCGGAAGTGCAG
>DATMQU010000165.1:0-4283 GCA_035566715.1 Vicinamibacteria bacterium | reverse complement strand
GGGGGCCCCAGCGGGCTCCGCTTCTCCCAGCCCTACCTGGGCTTCGAGTGGATCGAGGCGGGGGGCTTCCGGGTCCCCCTGAGCCTGCTCCTCGACCCGCTCTCCTCCGTGATGATCCTGGTGGTGACGGGGGTCGGCTTCCTGATCCACGTCTACTCCCTGGGGTACATGGCCCACGACGAGGACCGGGTCCGCTACTTCTCCTACTTGAACCTGTTTACGTTCTTCATGCTCCTTCTGGTCTTAGGGGGCAGCCTGCCCCTGATGTTCGTGGGCTGGGAAGGGGTGGGTCTCTGTTCGTATCTCCTGATCGGGTTCTGGTTCCGCCGGAAGAGCGCCACCGACGCGGGGATGAAGGCCTTCATCGTGAACCGCGTCGGCGACGTGGGCCTCTTGTTGGGCATGATCCTGGCCTACCACGCCTTCGGCAGCCTGGACCTCGTGACCATCGCCGACAACGCGGGGGCGCTCGCTCCCGAGGCGAGGGGCGAGTTCGGGTCCGTGACCCTGGTCTGCCTGCTCCTCTTCGTGGGGGCCTGCGGCAAGAGCGCGCAGATTCCCCTGCATGTCTGGCTGCCCGACGCCATGGAGGGCCCCACCCCCGTCTCCGCCCTGATCCACGCCGCCACCATGGTCACCGCGGGCGTGTACCTGGTGGCCCGCCTGGCCCCCCTCTTTCATCTCTCCGCGGGCGCGCTCACGGTGGTGGCGGTGATCGGGGGAGCCACCGCGCTCATGGCCGCCACCGTGGCCCTCGTCCAGACCGACATCAAGAAGGTGCTCGCCTATTCCACGGTGAGCCAGCTCGGGTACATGTTCCTGGCCTGCGGGGTGGGAGCGTTCGGGGTGGCCATCTTCCACCTCTTCACCCACGCCTTCTTCAAGGCCCTCCTTTTCCTGGGCGCGGGCTCCGTGATCCACGCCCTGAGCGGTGAGCAGGACATGAGGAGCATGGGGGGTCTGCGAACGAAGATCCCCTGGACCTTCTGGACGTTCGTGGTGGGCAGCTTGGCCATCGCCGGCATCCCACCCCTGGCCGGCTTCTTCAGCAAGGACGAGATCCTCCGGGGGGCGCTGCAGGCGGGCAAGACCGGGCTCTTCGCGCTCGGCTTCCTGACCGCCTTCCTGACGGCCTTCTACATGGCCCGGCTCTTGTTCCTTACGTTCTTCGGGAGCTTCCGCGGCGGGCCCGCGGCCGAGCCCCATGTCCACGAGTCGCCCTGGACGATGCGGGGGCCGCTCGTCCTCCTGGCCGTGGGGTCCGCGGTGGGGGGGTTCGTGGCCGTGCCGGAGCTGATCGAGCCCGTCTTTCGACTCGCCCCCGCCGGGCACCACTACGCGCCCTGGCTGCCCTGGGTGGCGAGCCTGAACGCCGTGGTCGGGATCACGGCCGCCTACTACGCGTACGTGCTCTACCCCGAGCTGCCCGCGCGGGTGTCCGGGGCCATGAGGCCGCTCTTGCGCCTCCTCGAGGCCAAGTACCACTTCGACGACGCCTACAACTGGCTGGTGGACCGCCTGGTCGGGGAGAGCGAGACCCTGCTCTGGAAGCGGATCGATGGGGGGCTGATCGACGGGGCCGTGAACCGGGGAGCCCAGCTGGTGGGGGCCCTCGGGCAGAAGGTGCGCCTCGCCCAGACCGGCTACGTTCGCTCCTACGCCCTGCTCATCCTGGGGGGAGCGGTGGCCCTGCTCGGCTATCTCCTGTGGTCATGACCTTCCTGAGCCAACACCTTCTGACCGTGCTCGTCTTCCTGCCCGTGGCGGGGGCGGCCGCCATCGCCCTCACCCGCCGGGAGGCGGAGACCACGCAAAGGCTGCTGGGGCTCGGCGTGTCCACCGCCGTGTTCCTCCTCTCCCTCCTCCTCGTGCGCGGCTTCGAGGCCGTGCCCGCGATGCAGTTCGTGGAGCAGCGATCCTGGCTGCCCGCCTACGGCATCTCCTACCACTTGGGCGTGGACGGCCTCAGCCTCTGGCTGGTGATCCTCACCACCCTTCTGACCCCCCTCTGCCTGCTCGGCTCCTGGTCTTCGATCGACCAGCGCGTCCGGGAGTTCGGGGTCTTCATGCTCCTGCTGGAGGCGGGCATGATCGGCGTGTTCGTGTCCCTGGACCTCTTCCTCTTTTATGTGTTCTGGGAGGCCATGCTCATCCCCATGTACTTCCTGATCGGGATCTGGGGCCACGAGCGGAGGATCTACGCGGCGGTGAAGTTCTTCCTGTTCACGTTCGCGGGCAGCGTGCTCATGCTGGTGGCGTTCCTGGTCCTCTACCGGGCCAGCCACACCCAGAGCTTCGACATCCCCACCCTGGCGCGGTTCCCCGTGAACGCGGGGCTGCAGGTGTGGCTCTTCGCGGCCTGTGCCCTGGCCTTTGCCATCAAGGTTCCCATGTGGCCGTTCCACACCTGGCTGCCCGACGCCCACGTGGAGGCCCCCACCGCGGGCTCCGTGATCCTGGCCGGGGTCCTGCTCAAGATGGGCGGTTATGGCTTCCTGCGCGTGGCTATCCCGCTGTTCCCGGCCGCCGCCTTGCGCTTTGCCCCCTTCCTCGGGGTCTTGGCCGTGATCGGGATCATCTACGGAGCGCTGGTGTCCCTGGTGCAGCCCGATCTCAAGAAGCTCGTCGCCTACTCCTCGGTGGCCCATCTTGGCTTCGTCATGCTCGGGATCGCTTCCCTCACCACCACCGCCATGGTGGGGTCGGTCTACCAGATGCTGAACCACGGCGTGTCCACGGGGGCGCTCTTCTTCCTGGTGGGCATGCTCTACGATCGGCGCCACACCCGGGCCATCGCCCAGTTCGGGGGCTTGAAGAACGTCATGCCCTGGTACGCGGCCATCTTTCTCCTCGTCTGCCTCTCCTCCATGGGCGTGCCCGGCTTCAACGGATTCGTGGGCGAGTTCCTCATCCTCGTCGGCTCCTGGCCCTTCAGCCCGCCCCTGACCGTGGTGGCCAGCCTGGGCGTGGTCCTGGCCGCGGCCTACATCCTCTGGATGGTGCAGCGGGTCCTCTACGGAGAAGTGACGAACGAGAAGAACCGCGCCCTGGCCGACGTCTCGGCCCGCGAGGTGGCGATCCTCCTTCCCCTGGTCGCCTTGGCCCTCTTCATGGGGGTGGCGAGCCCGTTCTTCACCCGGAGCATCGAGCCCTCGGTGGACAGCCTGGTTCGGCAGGTGAAGCAGCAGGCCAGGTCGGCCCCCCTCGCGAGCTCGGCCCTGGCCCCCGCTCCTCCGGAGGGGATCCGGCCGTGATGGGCACGCTGGACCTGCGGCCGCTCTTCCCGGCCTTCATCGTGGCCGTCACCGGCCTGACCGTGCTCCTGCTCCGCGCGTTCACCCCCCCCGGGCGCCGGGCCCCCGCCGCCGAGATCTCGCTCGTCGGCCTCGGCGGGGCCTTGCTCGCGGTCTTCCTCGTCGCCTCGGGCGGGGGGCCGGTGGCGGTGACGGGGGGCAGCGTCACCGCCGACGATTTCGCTCTGTTCACGCAAGGGCTGATCCTGGGCATCGGCGTCCTGACCGTGCTCCTCTCGCCCTCCTATCTCCGGGCGACGGGCATGGAGCGCGTCGAGTACTACGCGCTCGTCCTCTTCGCGATCGTGGGCATGCTGGGCCTCGTCTCCTGTCTGGAGCTCGTCTCGCTCTTCGTGGCCCTCGAGATCATGTCCATCGCCCTCTACGGCCTGGCCGGTTTGCAGCGGCTGCGCCCGGAGAGCCAGGAGGCGGCGCTGAAGTACTTCCTGACCGGGGCCTTCTCCTCCGCCTTTTTCCTCTACGGCGTGGCTCTCCTCTACGGGGTGAGCGGCAGCACCACCCTCGGGGAGATCGCCTCCGCGGTGAGCCGGCTGCCCGCGGGGGGGGCTTCCCTCGCGGTGCTCGGGGCCGGCCTCCTGCTCGTCGGCTTCGGATTCAAGGTGGGGAGCGTGCCCTTCCACATGTGGGTCCCCGATGTCTACGAAGGAGCCCCCACCACCGTGACCGCCCTCATGTCGGCGGGGGTCAAAGCCGCCGCCTTCGGCGCCCTCCTCCGGGTGTTCACATCCGGGCTGGCCGGGCTCGCGGCCGGGTGGAAGCCGGCGGTGGCGGTGCTGGCCATCGTGACGATGGTCTTCGGCAACCTGGGGGCGCTGGCCCAGAGCAACCTGAAGCGGATGCTGGCCTACTCCTCGGTGGCCCACGCGGGCTACCTGCTCACCGCCCTGGTGGCGGTCCCCGCGGTGGGGGCGGAGGCGGTGCTCTTCTACCTGGTGGCCTACGCGGCGGTGAACCTGGGGGCCTTTGGCG
>DATMQU010000164.1:0-6410 GCA_035566715.1 Vicinamibacteria bacterium | reverse complement strand
CTCAGCCACCGGCTGGTCTTGCCGCTTATCCTCTTGGTCATGGGAGCTACCATCGCCTGGAGGGCGCTGGTCCCGCCGCGGGTCGAGCGAACGGCGGCCGCGAATCCCCTGGGGGAAAAGATCCGCTCCTCCATCGAGCAGAGCATTCACTCCTCGATCCAAGACAGCGTTCGTTCCTCCATCCGGGACAGCGTTCGCTCCTCGATCCCGGGGGACGACTTCCCGTCGCGCCTCAGCGCCTTCGTGATCATGGGCGGGGTCAAGCGGGGGAGCAATGCCCAGGACTTCCAGGGGGGCGACGCCTTCGCCCTCATGGGGGGCGTCGAGATCGATCTGCGTGAAGCTTCGATGAGGGAGGGCGCGGTCATTTTCGACCTCTTCGTCTTCATGGGCGGGGTCGAGATCCGGGTCCCCGACGACTGGGCCGTGGACAACCGCGGTCTCGCCCTCCTGGGCGGCTTCGAGGACAAGACCCGGCGTCCGCTCGAGGCCAAGAAGCGCCTGGTCCTGACCGGTCTCGCGATCATGGGGGGCGTCGAGGTCAAGAACTAATCGGCCATGCACCCGCTTCTGGCGGAGAGGCAGCGGCTGCTGGCGTACATCACCGTCTGGGAGCTCCTGGCGGTGCTGCTGGCGGGGCTCCTGGCCCTGACCGGAAACTTCTCCTGGACGGAAGCCCTCGCCCTCGCCCTGCCCCTCTCGTTCTTCTACGGCTTCGCTTGCCTGGGGGCTTTCTGGGTGTGCCAGTCGGCACCCTTGGGAAAAACCAGCCTCGCCCGCCTGGCCGGCGCCCAGGTCGCGGCGGCTGCGCTCTCCGCCTGCCTGCTGCTCCTGGCCTCCCGGGCCTGGGCGGAGCTGCTCGACTGGACCGGCCTCTTCCCCCAGAAGTTCACCCCCCGCGCCGCCGCCGCCGGGCCGCTGCTCCTCGGGATGGGCATCGTCCTCTACCTGCTCGTGGCCGCGCTCCACTACCTGCTCGCGGCCTTCGAGGAATCTCGGCGCGCGGAGGCCCAGGCCCTGGAGTTCCAAATCCTCTCCCGGGACGCCGAGCTCCGGGCCCTGCGCGCGCAGATCCACCCGCACTTCCTCTTCAACAGCCTCAACTCCATCAGCGCCTTGACCGGCTCCAACCCCGAGGGGGCCCGGCGGATGTGCGTCCTCCTCGCGGACTTCCTGAGGACGAGCCTCACCCTGGGGGCGAAGGACCGCATCCCCCTCTCCGAGGAGGTGGGGCTGGCCGAGGGCCTGCTCGCCATCGAGCGGGTGCGCTTCGGCCCCCGCCTGGCCTGCGTGCGGCGGGTGGAGGAGGACGCGCTGCCCTGCCTGGTGCCCCCCCTCCTCCTGCAGCCGCTGGTGGAGAACGCGGTCACCCACGGGCTCGCCCAGCTCATCGACGGGGGGACGGTGACCATCGAAGGCCGCCGCCGGGGCGGCCGGCTGGAGCTCGCGGTCGAGAACCCGCGCGACCCGGAGGCGCTGCGGCGCAAGGGGACGGGGGTCGGGCTCGACAACGTCCGGCGACGCCTAGCCGCCCTCTACGGGCAGGAGGGGGGGCTGGACATCCGCGACGACGGGAAGACCTTCCGGGTGGAGGTGAGCCTCCCCGCTCGCCTCAGCCTCGCTCCTTGATTAAGGATGAAGATCATGCCGGTGGGCCTCCTGCTCGTTCTGATGGGCGCCGTCCTCCCGCGGGCCACGGCGGACGAGCCCGGGGGTCTCCGCGGCCAGGTGCGCGCCCACGTGCGGAAGGAGGGGCCCGCGATCCTGCGCGAGTTCGCGGCCCTGCTCGCGATCCCCAACCTGGCCTCCGACGGCCCCAACATCCGGAGGAACGCCGACCTCATCGTGGAGCGGCTCGCCGCGCGCGGGGTCAAGGCCCGCCTCCTGAGCGGAGAGGGCGGGCCGCCCGTGGTCTTTGGCGAGCTCCGGCGGGAAGGAGCGCGCCGCACGCTCGGCGTCTACGCGCACTACGACGGTCAGCCCGTGGATCCCCGCGAATGGGCGGGGGGAGAGCCCTTCAGGCCCGTGCTGCGGGATCGGCCCCTCGAGGAGGGGGGCCGGGAGGTGGACCTAGCCGCGCTCGCGGGCCCCCCGGCGGGGGAGTGGCGGCTTTACGGGCGCGGGAGCGGCGACGACAAGGCGCCCATCGTCGGCTTCTGGGCCGCTCTCGATGCCCTCGCCGCGGCGGGTATCCCCTCCTCCGTCAACGTGAAGTTCCTCTTCGAGGGGGAGGAGGAGGCGGGCTCGCCCCACTTCCGGACCGTGCTGGAGCGGAACCGGGAGCTCCTCGCCGCCGACGGCTGGATCCTCTGCGACGGGCCCGTCCACCAGACCCGGCGGATGCAGGTCTTCTTCGGGGCCCGGGGGATCACCGACGTCGAGCTGACCGTCTACGGGCCCCTCCGGCCGCTGCACAGCGGCCACTACGGCAACTGGGCGGGGAACCCGGCCCTCACCCTGGCCCACCTCCTGGCCGGGCTCAAGGACCTCGACGGGCGCATCCGGATCGCCGGCTTCTACGACGATGTCCGCCCGCCCACGCCCGCCGAGGCTTCCGCCCTGGCCGAGCTCCCGGACGTGGAGGCCGCCCTCCGCCACGAGCTGGCCCTGGCCGAGACCGAGGGCCGGGGGGCGCCGCTGGCCGAGCGCCTCATGCTCCCCGCCCTGAACGTGCGCGGGATCCAGTCCGGCCACGTGGGCGCGCACGCGGCCAACGCCATCCCCACCGAGGCCACGGCCTCTATCGATTTCCGCCTCGTGCCCGACCAGACGCCGGCCCGTGTCCGCGAGCTTGTCGACGCCCATCTGCGCGCGGCGGGCTTCGCGGTCGTTTCCGACCCTCCCGGCCCCGAGATCCGGCGGGCCCAGGCCCGGCTCGTCCGCGTGCAGTGGGGATCCGGCTACCCCCCCTACCGGGCCTCCCTCGACCAGCCCTTCGCACGGGCGGTGGTGGGGGCGGTCGAGGAAGGCACGGGCGGGCCCATCGTCAAGATGCCGACCCTGGGGGGCAGCATCCCCATGTATCTCTTCCCGGAGGTGCTGGGGGCGCCCGTGATCGGGGTCCCCATCGCCAACCACGACGACAACCAGCACGCCGCCAACGAGAACCTGCGCCTGCAGAACCTGTGGGACGGCATCGAGGTCTACGCGACCCTCCTGGCCCGCCTGGGCCAGCTCTGGAAGGACTGACCCTACTCCGCCCGGAGCTCCCGCCCCGCCGCCGCCGCCTCCTTCAGGAGAAGGCGCAGGTCGTCCTCGGTGGTGCGGAAGTTCACGACGCAGACGCGGAGCGAGGCCCGGCCCTTGATCAGCGTGGGGGCGAGGAGGAAGGAGCCGCTTCCCACCAGGCGGTTCGCGATCCGTCGGTTCAAGACGTCGAGCTCCCCTTCGGGGAGCCCCCGTCCCCGCGGCCGATAGCGGAAGTTCACGATGGAGAGCACGGGCTCGGAGAGCCGCTCGAAGTCCTCGTGGCGGTCCACCTCCTCGGCCAGGAAGCGGGCGAGCCTCACGTCGCGCTCGACGGCGGCCGCGTACCCCCGGCGACCGTGGCGCTTCAGGCCCATCCAGACCTTGAGGGCCTTGAAGCCGCGGCTGAGCTCGGGCCCCCGCTCGTTGAAGAGGACGGGCCCCTGGAGGGGGCTCTCGGGGTCTTGGACGAGGTAGGCCGCGGGCTTGGAGAAGGCGTCCTTGAGCCGCCCCCCCTCCCGCACGAGGGCCGCCCCCGCCTCGTAGGGAACGTAGAGCCACTTGTGGGGATCGGCGGCCACGGAGTCCGCCCGCTCCAGGCCGGAGAAGAGCGGGCTTAGGGCGGGGGAGATGCGGGCCATGGCCCCGTAGGCCCCGTCCACGTGGAACCAGAGCGACTCTTTTTTGCAGAAATCGGCCAGCTCCTCGAGGGGATCGATGGCCCCCGTGTTCACGGTGCCGGCGTTGCCGACCACGATCGCGGGGGCGAGGCCGGCCTTGCGGTCCTCAGCCACCGCCTCTTTGAGCATCTCGACGCGGATGCGGAAGCGCTCGTCGGTGGGGATCTTGCGGAGCTGGCGGGTGCCGAGGCCGAGGAGATCCACCGCCTTGTCCACGCAGTTGTGGACCTCCTCGGAGGCGTAGGCCACGAGGGGGGGGCCGTGGCGGGGCCCCTCCTCGCGGATGGTGGGGGCGACCGCGCGCCTTGCCGCGGCCAGGGCCGTGAAGTTGGCCATGGACCCCCCGGAGGTCAGGATGCCCTCGGCGGTTTTGGGCAGGCCCACGATCTCGGCCAGCCAGCGCAGGGCCCGGTCCTCGACGTGGACGGCGGCGTGATCGCCTCCCCAGCAGTTCGAGTTCATGGCCGAGGCCAGGTAGTCGGCGATCGTGCCCAGGGGGTCGGCGGTGGCGTTGATGAAGCCGAAGAACCGGGGGTGGGAGTTGCCGAAGGGGTAGGGGAGGACGTGCTCGCGCACGAAGGCCAGCAGGGGCTCGACCGCCATCCCCTCCTCGGGCAGGGGCTCGTCGAAGAGCGCGGCCTTCGTCCCGACCTTGCCGAAGACGGGCCGGGGAAGGAGCTCCTCCCGGTGCCCCGCCACGAGATCCGCGGCGAGATAGCCGAGGCGCCGCACCTCCTGGGGAGGGAGATCAAACTCGCTCATTGGCATTTCCACCTTCCAGCACGAAGGCCGGCACTGTAGCATGTCGGCCGGCGGGGCGCGGGAGGCCATGGCGAGCAAGGGTCGGGCGTTCCGGACGGTGGAGGTGGACGGCTTCACCGTTCTCGTGGGCAAGGGCGACCGAGAGAACGACGCCCTCACCTTCGGGGAGGCCGAGCCCCACGATTTCTGGCTCCACGTGGCGGGTCCGGCGGGCAGCCACGTCGTGGTCCGCAATCCCGACAACCTCGAGGAGCTGCCCCGAGCGGTCAAGGAGCGGGCGGCCGCGCTCGCGGCCTGGCACTCCAAGGCCCGCGACGCCAAGGGCAAGGTGGAGGTCCACCTCTGCCGGGTGGCGGACGTGAGCAAACCCAAAGGCTTCGCCCCCGGCGAGGTGCGGCTCCGGCGCTGGACGCCGGTGCGCGTGTACGCGCGCCCCGAGGGGGAGGGGAAGGGGAAGGGGGACGAGGGGTGAGCCGCTACTTGATGTAGCCGAGGCTCCGGAGCTCCTCGAGCATCTGAGAGTCGAAGTCGCTCTGCGCCGCGGGCGGGGCCGCCCGCCGCCCGTAAGCGGCCACGTAGCGCAGGGGATGCTGGGCCCGGAAGTCGGGGGCGAGCGCCTCTTCCAGCACGCGGCCATCCAGCTCGCGGCTCACGGGAAGTCCGAGGAGGTGGAGAACGGTCGGGGCCAGGTCGCGCTCCGAAACGAGGCCGAGGTCGGCGGTCCCGAGCGGGCCACCCACGACCGCGAGTATCCCCTCGGCGGGGCCGTGGGCGCGGGACAGCCGCCCGGGGTCGGCCACGAGCACGAACACATCCCTCCCCCCACGGTCCTCCGCCGCCGCCCCGATGAGGTCGTCGAGGAACCGGTAGTAGGCGTGGACGGCGGCCAGGCGATTGAACAGGTCGGCCAGGTCCGCCCCGGGGGCGTCTCCGATCTGCTGCATGGTGAAGATGTCCAGGCCGGGCAGATAGAGGGCTTCCAGGTCGGGAGGATCTTTGCCCCGGAGCGCGCGGGCTGCGGCCAGGGAGAACCGGTCCAGGCGGCGCGGCCGGTCCGCCTCTTCGGGCAAGAGCGCGCGCACGCGCTCGAAGGCCGCGGGCGGGTACACCTCGCGGTCGGGGGGGCCACCCTTCTCCAGCTTGAAGAACGCCCGATCGGAGACCACGTAGCCGTTGACGCTCTCCGCGGGCCAGGTGGCCCACCAGTTCACGATGCCCACGCGCAGGCCCTTCTCCGAAGCCACGTTCCAGAAGGTCTTGATCCCGCGCAGCCCGGAAGTCGGGGGCTCGGCCCGCGTGAGCCGCAGGAGGTCGGTGGCCCGGCCCAGGGCGGAGACGAAAGGGTTCGCCGTCGTATCCAGGCTGACCGGGGTGCGCAGCCCGGGGATGCGGCGCGCGTCCGTGGACTGGATGCCGTGGGCGGCCGCGCCCCGGCCGGTGGCGATGGTGGTCCATACCAGGGCGGGAACGCGCTCGGGCTCCGCCCGGAGCCGGCCCTGGGCGGCCGTCGCGAGGAGGGCACGGAGGTGCGGCATCTCTTCCTGCTCCAAGAGCTGCTCGGTCATGCGCCGCTCCAGGCCGTCGATGCCCAGGACCCGCACCTTCAGGCCCGTGGGCACCACCGTGTAGTCCGGGCCGGAGGGAACCGTGGCGCGGCCGAAGTAAGCGGCGGCGGCCACGCCCCCCCCATAGAAGACGGCGGCCCCGACCAGGAGGGGGAGCATGTGCTGGCGGGACAGGCTGGCGGGGGGCAGGCGGTCGGCGACGCCGCCCGCGGAGAGG